>JAVHXX010000149.1 GCA_031119595.1 Patulibacter sp.
GGTCGGGGCGGAGTTTGCGGACGTGCGCGATGAGCTCCAGGCCGGTGAGGCCGGGCATGGAGAGTTCGGTCACGACGATGTCGACCGCGAACGGGTCGGCGCGGAGGTGGTCGAGGGCCTCGGTCGGTCGGTCGAACGCGTCGACGGCGTACCCGGCCATCGGGAGGGCCCGGCGGGCGAGGCGCACGAGGGCGAGCTCGTCGTCGACGAACAGCACCCGCACGGGATGCTCCCCGGCGGACGCGCCGCCCGAGCCGTCCTGCGACGGCGCGTCGGCGAGCGCCACCACCCCGGCGGGGATCGGCAGGTACACGTTCACGGTGGTGCCGACGCCGAGCTCGCTGTCGATGCGGATGTCGCCGCCGTGGTTGCGGGCGATCCGCTGCGACACGGTGAGACCGAGGCCGGTGCCCTCGCCGGCGGGCTTCGTCGTGAAGAACGGATCGAAGACGCGCGCGATGAGCGCCTGCGACATCCCTTCGCCGTCGTCGGTGACGCGCAGCGCGAGGTGCGGCCCAGGCGTGAACGGCGCGCCCGGCGCCGATGCCAGCCCTCCGTCGAGCTGCTCGACCGTCACCGTGATCGTGCCGCCGCCGTCCGAGGCCGCGTGGCCGGCGTTCGTGATGAGGTTCATGGCGACCTGGTGGAGCTGGGTCGCGTCGCCGACGAGCGGCGGCAGGCCCGGGGCGATCTCCCGCCGGAGGGCGACCGACGGCGGCAGGCTCGGCCCGACGAGCGAACACGCCTCCTCGACCACGCCCGCGAGGTCGAAGGGCACGGCGGCCGGTTCCTCCTCGCGGCTCGCATCGAGCAACCGGCGGACCATGTCGCCGGCGCGCTGCGCCGCGCGCGTGATCTCGGCGAGGCTCTCGGCCGTCGACGCACCCGCCGCGGACTCGACCTCGGCCAGGCTGGCGTTGCTGAGGATCGCGGAGAGGACGTTGTTGAAGTCGTGGGCGATGCCGCTCGCGAGCGTGCCGATCGCCTCGCGCTTCTGGACCTGCAGCCGGTGCTCCTCCTCGTGGACGCGGTCGGTGATGTCCTCGACGACCCCGACCATCCGCAGCGGCCCGTCGTCGACCTGGGCGACGCCCCGCGCCGCGAGCCAGCGCTCCTCGACGGTGCCGTCGCCGGCAGGCCGGTCGATCCGGTAGGTGACGTCGTAGTCGGGGCCGCCGTCGAGCGCCGCCTGGATCGCCGCCTCGACGACGGCGGCATCGTCGGGGTGGATCATGCCGATCACGCCCCGGAGGCCCTCGCGGGTCATGAGGTCGCCGACGCTCACGCCGACGATCTCCGAGAGGCGATCATCGCCGACGAGCTTCTGCTCGTGCGGGTAGTAGACGTACCGCGCGAGGCCGGTCGCGGTGACCGCGGCGCGGAGCTGCTCCTGCTGCTCGCGCGCGAGCGTGGCGTCGGCGCGCAGCTCGGTCACGTCGACGGCGGAGCCCACCACGCCCTGGATCTCGCCGGCCTCGTCGCGCAGGTAGTCGACGGTGGCCTCGATGTGGCGGTACTCGCCGTCATGGCGCCGGAGGCGGAACTCGACGGGCGGATTCACGGCGGCGGTGCCGCGGTCCGGGTCGGCGCGGCGCTTGCCGATCTCGGCGCGGTCGTCCGGGTGGATGCACTCCTGGAAACCGGTGCCGAGCAGGTCCGCCTCGGGACGGCCGGTGAAGGCGATCCACTTCGGCGAGATGTACTGCACGCCGCCCTTCGCCCCGGACACCCAGATCATCTGCGGCAGGGCGGCTGCCAGCGCCCGGAACCCCTCCTCGCCCGCTGGCAGCGGACGTGGGGCATGGGGCGGCGAATCGTCGAGGGCTCCGGCCGGTGGCGGGGGAGCGTCGAGGCTCGCCTCGGGGGAGTCCTCCGGAGGCGGCACATGCTGAACGTAGCGCCAGGAACCGCAAGGCTCAACCGGGATTTCCCGCAACCAAATGGGCAAGAATGCCCGCATTCCGGCGCGCGGACGGGGCAAGCGGTACCGCGCGGTCCGCCCGAACCGGCGGACCGGACAGGCCCGGGCGGGTGCTCAGGCGGGCACGAGGCGCACGATCACGGACTTGCTCGTGGGCGTGTTGCTGCGGCGGGCGGTGCTTCCGAGCGGCACGAGCGCGTTCGTCTCGGGGTAGTAGGCGGCGGCGCAGCCGCGGGCCGTCGGGTAGGCCACGATCCGGAAGCCGTCGGCGCGGCGCTCCACCCCATCGAACTCCGCACCGACGAGGTCGACGAGCTGCCCGTCGGCCAGGCCGAGACGGTCGAGGTCGGACGGGCGCACCATCACGATCCGGCGGCCGTCCTTGATGCCGCGGTACCGGTCGGACATGCCGTAGACGGTGGTGTTGTACTGGTCGTGCGACCGCAGCGTCTGCAGGATGAGGTGGCCGTCCGGAACCTCGATCGGCTCGAGCTTCGTGACCACGAGCTTCGCCTTGCCGGTGTCGGTCTGGAAGGTGCGCGAGTCACGCGGAGGGTGCGGCAGCACGAACCCACCGGGCCACGCAACGCGCGTCTCGAAGTCCTCGAACCCCGGCACGACCGCCTCGATCTGGCGGCGGATCACCGCATAGTCGGCGGCCATCGCCTCCCACGGGATCGCGCGGACCGTGGCGGTACGCGCGGCGATCGCGTCGGGACCCGGATCGTCCTGGTCCGGGAGCGGCCGCCGCTGCGCGGGGCCGGCCGGGGCGTCGCCGGGCGCGCCGAGCGCCGCGCGGGCCAGGTCGCAGATGATCCGCACCTCGCTGCGCACGTGCTCCGACGGCGGCTTCAGGTGGCCGCGGCTGCCGTGGACCATGCTCATCGAGTCCTCGACCGTGACCATCTGGACCGGATGACCGGAGCGTGTGCCGGCACGGCCGAGGCCCCCGCGGTGCGCGGGGATCGGGGTGTCCCCGGTCGACGGGATCGGCGCGCGGCCCGCGTCGTGGTCCGGGTAGACGTCGCGATCGGTGCGGCCGAGCGTCGGGAGGATGAGTGCCTCGCGGCCGGTGACGACGTGCGAGCGGTTGAGCTTCGTCGACACCTGCACCGTGAGACCGACGCTCCGCATCGCCACCTCGGTGAGGTCCGTGTCCGGCGTGGCGGACACGAAGTTGCCGCCCATCGCCATGAACAGCCGCACCTTCCCGTCGCGCATCGCGTGCACGGTGTGGACGACGTCGTGGCCGTGGCGCAGCGGCGACGTGAACGCGAAGTGGTCCTCGAGCGCCTGTACGAAGGCCGGCAGCGGGCGCTCCCAGATGCCCATGGTGCGGTCGCCCTGGACGTTCGAGTGGCCGCGCACGGGGCACAGCCCGGCGCCGGACTTCCCGATCTGGCCGCGGAGCAGGAGGAGGTTCGCGAGCTCCTGGACGGTGGCGACGGAGTCGCGGTGTTGTGTGAGGCCCATCGCCCAGCAGACGACCGTGCGCTCGGAGGCGAGGAGCATCTCCGATGCCGCTTCGATCTCGTCCCGCGTGAGGCCGGTCGCCGCCTCGGTGACGGGCCAGTCGATCGTGGCGAGGTCGGCGACGAGCGCGTCGAAGCCCTCCGTGCGCTCCTCGATGAAGGCGTGGTCGAGGACGGTCCCACCGCGCTCGCGGTCGGCGGCGATCGCGAGGTGGTTGAGCGCGCGGAAGAGCGCGTGGTCGCCGCCGAGTTTGATCTGGAGGAATCGGTCGGTGAGGTGGGTGCCGTGGCCCGCGAGGCCGCTGATCTTCTGGGGGTTGTTGAAGGTCTGCAGGCCCGCCTCGGGGAGCGGGTTGATCGCCATGATCTTCGCGCCGCGCTCCTTCGCCTCCTCGAGCGTGGTGAGCATGCGCGGGTGGTTCGTGCCCGGGTTCTGCCCCGCGATCACGATGAGATCGGCCATGACGAGGTCGTTGATCGTGACCGAGCCCTTGCCGATGCCGATCGAGTCGAGCAGGCCGACGCTCGTCGACTCGTGGCACATGTTCGAGCAGTCCGGGAGGTTGTTCGTCCCGAGCGCGCGCACGAGCAGCTGGTAGGCGAACGCGGCCTCGTTGCTCGTGCGCCCGGAGGTGTAGAAGACGGCGTCGTCCGGCGACTCGCACGCGTGGAGTTCGCGCGCGATGCGGGCGTAGGCGGCGTCCCAGGAGATCGGTACGTAGTGGGTGGCCCCGGGCGCGAGGTACATCGGCTCCGTGAGCCGCCCCTGCTGGCCGAGCCAGTGGCCGCTGCGGCCGGCGAGGTCGTCGATCCGGTGCCGCGCGAAGAACGACCGCGCGATGCGCCGCTTCGTCGCCTCCTCCGCGATCGCCTTCACGCCGTTCTCGCAGAACTCCAGGTGGTGGGCGCCGCCCTCGGGTTCCGGCCAGGCGCAGCCGGGGCAGTCGAAGCCGCCCGCCTGGTTCATCCGCGCGACGGTGTTCAGGGTGCGCGTCGCCCCGAGGTGCTTCATCGACTCGCGCGCGATCGAGATCGTCGCCGGCATCCCGACGGCGTGGTCCTGCGGCGCCGTGACCTCCAGGTGGGCGTCATCCTCGAGTGCCGCGTGGTCGCGGAAGGTGCGGCCGCGGCCCAGGAGGTGCTCGTCGCCGCGCATGGGTCGAGCGTAGGTCGCGGGCCGACCGGTTGCCTAGGCACGTGGACAAGCAGGCGCACGCGGGGCTAGCGTCGGGGCATGGCCCCGACCACCCGCCGCCGCGTCGCCCAGGTGCCGGCGACCGTGATCGACGCCAGCGGCGCGCACCTCGCCACCGAACGGCTCGCCGGTGAGGAGCCGCTCGAGATCCGCGTCGCGGTGCCCGGCGGGGCCGTCATCTGGACCACCGCCACGATGCGCACCCCGGGGCAGGACTTCGCCCTCGCCGCCGGCCTGCTCCACGCCGAGGGCGTGCTCGCCAACCCCGGCGATCTCGCCGAGATCCGGTACTGCACCGAGGTCGACGAGCAGCAGTTCAACGTCGTCACCGTGCATCTGCGCCGGCCACCGCGGCGCGAGCCGGTTGCACGCTCGCTCGGGGCGACCGCGAGCTGCGGCGTCTGCGGCACCTCGTCGATCGACGAGGTGCTCGCGCGGGTCCCCGCGATCGCCGTCACGGACGAGGTCACCGTCGACGGGTCGCTGCTCGCCGCCCTCCCGGATCGGCTCCGCGCGGCGCAGCCCGTGTTCGAGGCGACCGGCGGGCTGCACGCGGCCGGACTGTTCGACACGAGCGGCCGGGCCGTCGGCGTCGCCGAGGACATCGGCCGTCACAACGCCCTCGACAAGGTCCTCGGGGAGCGCTTCCTCGCCGGTGGCCTCCCCGCGACCGACACGATCGCCGTCGTCTCGAGTCGGGTCTCCTTCGAGCTCGTCCAGAAGGTCGCGGCCGCCGGCGTCCCCGTGCTGTGCGCCGTCTCGGCCCCGTCGACGCTGGCCGTCGAGACGGCACGGCGCCTGGGCGTCACCCTCGCTGCGTTCGCCCGCGGCGACCGCGTGACGCTCTACGCACACCCGGAGCGGGTGCGCGTAGAGCAGCCTGCGCGGCCGGTCTAGAAGACCTGCGCGGCGTAGAGCGCGATGAGGCCGTTCGCGTTCGACCCGATCTGCAGCCACTGCACCGTGAACACGTCCGACGGCGCGCTCGGGCGCAGCTGGATCGTGAACACGCGGTCGATCATGTCGGTGTCGGAGGTTCCCGTCACCAGCGCCGAGGTGCCCTGGCCCGTCGAGAACGCGCCGGTGAGCACGCCGGACGTCTGCAGGCCGCGGACGCCGACGTAGACCTTCAGGGTGCGCGTCTGCGAGCTCCAGGCAGGCAGGCTGAACGAGAACCCGTTGCCGCTGCCGCTGCTGGCCGGTGCGATCGCGCCCGTGCCACCGATCGGCACGCTCGACGCGTCGCTCCACGCGAACGTCGTGTGCTGGCTGGTGAACGTCGTCGGGGCGGTGGTCGTGCCGACCCGGCGCCAGGTGCCCAGCGTCGACGGCTGCACGTTCCGGCGGCGGCGGTTGTTCGCCGAGGTGCCGTACCACTGGGCCCAGTCACGCGGCGCGCCGTAGGTGGCGTCGTTGCTGAGCAGCTGGGTCGAGGACGTCGCGACCGCGGCGGCGATCGACATCACCTGGGTGGGCCCGGGCGTGAGGGTGAGCACGAGGCCGGTGTGCGCCGGGACGGACACCGTGCCGGAGACGGTCGTGCCGTCGATCTTGCGGTAGGTGTTGCCGGAGGGCAGTGCCACGCTTGCCGCGCCCGTGCCGGCATTGAAGACGGCGTAGCCCTGCGTGAAGGCGCGCTTCCAGGCGGAACTGCCGACCGCGGTGCGCGCACCGGAGGCCGCGCCCAGGTCGAGGTGGTACCCGAGCCAGTCCGCCGACCCCTGCGTCGCGTCGCCGAAGACATCGGAGCCGTTGGCGACCATGAGGTACGCCGCAAGTCCGTACTCACGCTCGACATCCGGGTCGGTGAACTGCGAGTGGCCGGGGAACGTGTCGAAGCAGAACGCCGCCGTCGGGACCGCGGCACGCGCGCCGTCGACCGTGTTGAACGTCGCGGCCATGTTGCCGGCGTCCATGAAGTCGGACCCCCAGAACACGAACCCCTCGCGGTTGATCCACGTCGATTTCTGCGCGACGGTGCGGAAGCTCGGGTTCGACGAGGTCGCGCCCTGGCCTTCGTCGTACGGGGCGAACCAGAGGACGTTCGAGAGGATGAGCGCCGACGGCAGGGCCGTCCGGAGCTCGGTCAGCAGCGATGCCGAGCCCGCATCCCACGCCTGGGTGGTGATCAGGGTGCCGTCGGCGCGCTTCGGCATCGGCGCCGCGCCACCGTAGGACGGGACCTTGCCGAGCATCGTGCCGCCGGCGTTGCCGTCCTGGGCCTGGTACGAGTAGATCGGGTTCAGGACGTTGTCGAGCCAGATGCCCGCGTGGCCCTTCTGGATGGCCCGCTGGCAGATCGCGACGACCTTCGCCCGGAACGTCGGGTTCGTGAGGTCCGGCATGTACTCGCCGCCCTCGGGACCGATGATCGGCTTGTTGAAGCGGGTGTCGCGGAGGACGAGCGGGTCCGTGCCGGCGAGCTCGTCCCCGAGGTCGCCCTGCTGCTGGGGGTCGAGGTCCGCGTTGTAGACCGAGCCGGCCTTCACGTACGCGAGCAGCTTGCCCGTGTAGCTGGACGTCTGGGCGACGTCCGGGTTGCCGGTCGACGACTGGATGAAGGTCTCGATGTAGGCCTGGTTCGGGTACTGCGTCTTCGCGGCGAGGCCGGTGTCGAGGCTCGACGCCGGACGGAGCAGCTGCTTGACGGGTGAACCCTCGGTCCCGGCGGCGTCCGCGAGGGGTGTGAACAGGCTCACCGCGCGGGTGGCCGTGCCGCCGATCAGGGTGGCGGTGAACGCCGCGGAACCGGCGCCGAGCAGCGCGTGACGGCGCGTGAACCCGCGCGGGGTGGTGTCGTCGATGGGCACGAACGAACTCCTGGGACTGGGGGTGGCAACACCACTCGACCCGGGGGAACATCGAGAAGCGGTGGTACCAAAACACAGCGCGCCACAGAAGGCAAGCCACTCCGGTGCGTAGTTGCGGAGCGGGGGGACACGCCACCGGAGGGGTCCGTCGAGCCGGAACGTTCGTTCCTTCAGTCAGGGCACGTGATGTGCGGCCCCGGGCGCGTGGGCGAGGCCATCCGCCCGGAGAATCGCGCTCACCGGACATCCGTCACATCCCAGCGACCTCCCAGCCGCGCCCCAGCGGATTCACGCGGTCGGGCCGCAGTCTCGGAGCCATGTCGAGTCCTACCCACGCGCTGCCGCACGCACCCACGCGCCGCCGCAGCCTCGCGATCCCGCGCACGCTGAACCTCTTCCACCGGCCCGAGCTGCTCGGGCTGCTCGCGCTGGCCGCGCTGCTCAACCTCTGGGCGCTCAGCATGAACGGCTGGGCCAACGACTACTACGCCGCGGCCGTGCGCTCGATGACCACGTCGTGGCACAACTTCCTCTACGGATCGTTCGACACCGCCGGCCTGCAGACCGTCGACAAGCCACCGCTCGCCCTCTGGGTGCAGGCGCTGTCGGCACGGGTCTTCGGGTTCTCGTCGTGGTCGATCCTCGTGCCGCAGGCGCTGATGGGCGTGGCGACCGTCGGGCTGGTCTACGACCTCGCGATGCGCCGGTTCGGGCGCGCCGCCGGGTTCGTCGCCGGGCTCGCACTGGCGCTCACGCCGATCTCGGTCGCGATCTCGCGGCACAACAACCCGGACGCCCTCCTCATCGTCTGCATCACGGGCGCCGTCTGGGCGACCGACCGCGGCCTGCGCACCGGCGCCCGAGCCAAGTGGCTCCTCATCGCCGGCGCACTCATCGGCCTCGGCTTCGAGACGAAGATGGCCGCCGCGCTCCTCGTGCTGCCGGGCATCGTGGCGGCGTGGCTGTGGGTCGCGCCGCGCGGCCGGGTCGTCGCGCTCAAGCAGGGCCTCGCGGCGACGGGCGTGATGGCGGTCGTCGGGCTCGCGTGGCCCGTGCTCGTCTGGCTCACGCCGGCGGGCAGCCGTCCGTTCGTCTCGGGCACGAGCGACAACTCGATCTGGTCGCTGATCTTCGGCTACAACGGCCTCGGTCGCCTCTTCGGGCAGGCGGGCGGCCCCACCACGACGACCACCGGCGCGGGCGGCTTCGGCGGCGGCGGTGGTGCGGGCGGCATCTTCGGCGGTGACACCGGCGCGCTGCGGCTCCTGGACTCCTCGCTCGGCGGCCAGGCGGGCTGGCTCCTCGGGTTCGCGATCGTGGCGATCGGCGTGCTCGCCGTCCGCACGCG
Organism: Patulibacter sp.; assembly: GCA_031119595.1. Lineage (GTDB taxonomy): Bacteria > Actinomycetota > Thermoleophilia > Solirubrobacterales > Solirubrobacteraceae > JAGIBJ01. The sequence goes on from JAVHXX010000149.1 coordinate 8,747, forward strand.
CCTGCGCCGCACCGACGCGGCCACGGGCTGGCTGCTCGCGGTCGGCGGGGCGTTCCTCGTCACCGCCATCACCTTCAGCCGGGCGGAGGGCATCTTCCACCCGTACTACACGTCGGCGCTCGCGCCGTTCACGGCGCTGCTCATCGGCGCGGGCTTCGCACAGCTGCGCCAGTCCGACGCCCTCGGCCGCATCGCCGCCCCGCTCCTGCTCCTCGCGGGTGCAGCCACCGAAGCGGTCGTGATCAAGAACAGCGCCACCGATCTCTCCTGGGCGAGCGGCATCATCATCGGAGGCTCGCTGATCGCAGCCGTCGCGCTCGCCGCCCTCACGCAGCCCAAGGTGCGCCTCGCGATCGCGACCGCCGGCGTCGCGCTGCTCCTCGCCGCGCCCGGCGCCTGGGCCGTGCAGACCCTCGGCCACGCCACGAGTTCGACCTTCCCCGCCGGTGGCCCCGCCTCGGCGAACACGATGGGCGGCGGCATGGGCGGCGGCGGCGGCGGCGCGGGCGGCGGCGGCATGGGAGGCCGGGGCGGCTTCGGCGGCGGCACGCCCCCGAGCGGCGCGGGCT
>JAVHXX010000150.1 GCA_031119595.1 Patulibacter sp.
CGGCAACCTCGCTCCCACCGTCACCCTCAACTGGCGCGTCCACACCGGCATCACGCAGGACAACCCGTGTCCACGCTGCCTCGGCGACGGCGCGTCGAACGACGGCGTCCTGGGCGGCACCTGCAACGGCGGCTCCCGCAACGGCCTCACGATCGCGAAGCCCCTCACCATCAAGGGTGCGGGCGCGGGCAAGACGATCATCGAGCCGGCCCCGGCGCTCGGTGACTCGCTCGCCGGGACCCAGCCGTACCTGCGCGACGGTGGCGGCAACGTCATCACGATCTCGCGGCAGTCGCTCGGCGACGGCGACTACGACGAGAACACGGTCGACATCTCCGGCGTGACGGTGCGTTCGCCGTACGCGTATGCCGAGGCCGGCGTCGCCTACTTCAACACGTCCGGCACGATCTCGGACTCGACCATCGGCCCGCTGAAGCGGCCGAGCGCCGACGAGACCACGAACCGCCCGTACGGGTGGGGCGTGATCCAGACGAACTTCCTCCAGGGTGCCGGCGGCGGCTCCGGCACGGTCCGCCGCCAGGTCTCGGTCGTGGACTCGCTCGTCACCGGGTACCAGGCCGGCGGGATCCTGTTCGACGGCGCCCGTGGCGCCGACGGCACGCCCGAGAGCGCGGCCCGGGCCGGCATCACGCAGTACGGCTACGTGACCGGCACGAAGGTCGTCGGCGGCGGCAGCGCCTCCGGCATCTTCCAGACCGGCGTTCGCTACTTCGCGGGCACCCGAGGCGCGATCACGAACAGCCAGATCCAGGACAACGCCTACCTGACGACGTCGGGCAACGCCGTGGCCGGCCTGTCCTACGGCGTGATGCTCGCCGATGCCGAGACGGGTGCCGACCCGGACAACCCGTCGGTCCGCGCGCTCACGATCACCGGCAACACGTTCGTGAACAACACCATCGGCCTCTACAACGGCGACATCACGAGCGCCGCCGGCGCCGCGAGCGGCCGGGCGATCCGCACGGGCGCACCGGTCTACGCGAACGACAACTCCTGGGGCTGCATCACCGGGCCGCTGACCGCCGACCGCTCGAACACGAGCACCGGCTGCCAGACGATCTCCGGCAACGACGCTGCGTCGAGCCCGGCGCCCAGCGTCGAGGTCGGCACGTACAAGACGACCGTCCCGACCGAGCTCTCGGCGCCGGGTGCGATCACCGACGCGGCGCCGACGGCGGCGTTCACCGAGCCGGTGAACACGCCGGAGATCTCCGTCGGCGACACGATCTCCCCGGTGGTCTCCGCCGGCGACGATTTCGGCGTGACATCCGTCGAGCTCCTCGCGAACGGCACGTCCGTCGCCACGCTCACGCATGCGCCGTACGAGTTCGGCTGGTCGCCCAGCCCGTCCGACGCCGGCACCGTCGTGACCCTCGTCGCGAAGGTCACCGACTCCGCGGGCCAGGTGACGACGGCCTCGACCGACGTCAAGGTGGCCGCGCTGCCGGCGGTCACCCCGACGCCGACGCCGACGCCCGCCCCCGAGGCGACGCCGACGCCGACGCCCGTGCCGCCTGCGCCGAAGCCGCCGGTCAACACGGCGCTCCCCGTGATCACCGGCGACGCGACCGTGGGCGAGGCCGTGACCTGCCTGCCGGGCAGCTGGACCGCCGACCCGACGGCGTACAGCTACACGTGGCTCGTCGCGGGCAAGGCCGTGGCCGGGGCGAACGCCGCGTCGTACACGATCGCCCAGGGCGACACCGCGTCGACGATCGCCTGCACGGTGGTCGCCTCGAACGCCGACGGAGCCGCGGCGGCGACGAGCACCACGAAGCTCGTCACCTTCCCGATCGACTCGACCGGTGACGACGTCGAGCGTCAGGTCGGTCCGGTGGTCGTGAGCGTGCTCAAGAAGGCGACGCTCACGAAGGCCGGCAAGGTCACGGTCGGCACGGTCGACTGCGTGCGCGATCTGGCGACCACCTGCACGACGACGGTGTCCGGCTCGGTGAAGGTCGGCAGCAGGACGTTCTCGGTCAAGTCCGTCAAGGTGACGGGCGCGGCGGAGAAGAGCCTCTCGCTCACGCTCACCTCGGCGGCCCGTGCGGCGCTCGCCCACGGCAGGTCGGGTGTGCTGTCGCTGTCGATCGCGTCCTCGGACGACACCGGCTTCAAGAGCAGCTGGAAGACGTCGCTGACGGTGAAGGGCCCGCGCTAGGGCACCGGCCTCGGCCACCATCCGCCCCGGGCGCAAGCAGGCCCGGGGCGTGCCCCGTCCGGACCTGGGCCCCGGCCGATCCCTCGCGTGATCGGCCGGGGCCCTGCCCGTTCCGCGGGCCCGCGGCCCACCGCGTGGGCGGACGTCGTCCGGAGCCCACGGGAGGGCACGAACGCCGCCCGGGAAGTGTCACGAGCGTGACATTCGGAGCGTCTCCTCTCCGACAGACACGGCCTTCGATCGACGAGATCGTGGTTCCACCGCAGCACCCCGCCGCGGACCGCCACCAAGGAACCACACGCAATGCCCTCGTCGAACCACCAGCGCTCAGGCCACACCCGAGCCGTCGCAGCCGCCTCCGGGGGCTCACTGACTTCGCCCATCGCCCACACGCAGCTCCCGGGTGACCGGGCCGTCTGCCGGACCCTGCGGAGCGCCACGAACGCGCTTCGCACGGCCTGATGCCGCACCGCGTCGGGTCCCGGGCGTAACCGCCCGGCCCGACTCCCGGGTCCACACGCACGAGCCTGACAGGCGCCGCATCGGAGGATGCGGCGCCGCTCGTCGTGGTGAGTCGCACCACAAATTGGCGCACGTGCGGGCACCTTGTCGCATTTCTGTCGCCCGACCGACAATTCTTAGCAATCTGCGCGAATTAACTCGCAAATGAGCACGCTTCAGCGAGTAGTTTTATTGCCTGGAGAGGCCTACTGTCGTCTCTCCCATGGCCACGAAAACTGTCCCCCAGGCTGCTCCTCCGATTCGAGCGATGACGAACCGCGACAAGTTCGCGAACCTCTTCATCGTCGTCTCGTACCCGATCCTGATTGCGGTGATCGCCGCGCTCGCCTGGGGGCCGGGCCTCCTCGACTGGACTGACGTCGGCATCTTCGCCGTGATGTACCTGTGGAGCGGATTCGGCGTCACCGTCGGCTTCCACCGCCTCCTCACGCACGGCTCCTTCGAGACGCCGAACTGGCTGCGCTACACGTTCGCGGTCGCCGGCTCGATGGGCGTGCAGGGTGCCGTGATCCACTGGGTCGCCGACCACCGCAAGCACCACGCCTTCTCCGACCAGGACGGCGACCCGCACAGCCCGTACACGCACGGTGGCGAGGGCTTCGTCGGCGCGACGAAGGGTCTGTTCCACGCGCACGTCGGCTGGCTCTGGGAGTACCACGCGACCTCCGACTACAAGCGCTACGCCCGTGACCTCTACGAGGACAAGACGATGCTCCGGATCCACAAACTCTTCCCGGCGCTCCTCCTCCTCACCTTCCTCGTGCCGTTCGTGCTCGGGTTCGTGCTCACCGGCTTCACCCTGAGCGGCGGGCTCACCGCGATGTTCTGGGGTGGACTCGTGCGGGTCACGCTGCAGCAGCACGCGACCTGGTCGATCAACTCGATCTGCCACTTCTTCGGCTCGCAGCGGTTCGCCAGCGACGACCACGCCACGAACGTCTGGTGGGTCGCGCTGCCGTCGCTCGGCGAGGCCTGGCACCACAACCACCACACCTTCCCGCGCTCGGCCGAGCACGGCCTCAAGAAGTCCGAGATCGACCTCTCGGCGCTCCTCATCCGCGGCCTCGAGAAGGTCGGCCTGGCGACCAACGTGATCCGCATCGCGCCCGAACGCCAGGACGCGAAGCTGCTCGCCAAGTAGCCGTCGCGGTGGTCCGGGCGCGCCTGTGCCCGGACCACGCATTTCGCGTTCCGTGTGATCGTGCTTACACTGGATCGTGGTCGATCTCCGCGTCCCCGGCGATCGGTCTGTCCCACCACTGTCCCAAGGCGCGTCCCATGACGAGACTTCTCCGGCTGGTCGCTGCGGCGCTGGCCATCACCGCGTGCTCGGGTTCGGTCGCGCTCGCCGCCGGCCAGTGGAACGGTCAGGGCGTCCCGAACGATCCGGGGTACGCCGCCGCGACGCCGGGCAAATGCCTCACCGTCCAGCAGTGGTACCTGTTCTCGTACATCCCGACCTGCACGAAGTTCGCGAAGGATCCTGAGAACGCCTCGGGGATGTCGGTCGACAAGGCGTGGTCGCAGTTCACGCCCGGACGCGCCGACGAGGTCTACGCGTACGTCGAGGGTGGCATCAACTGGGCCGACGCGACGGCGCGGGCCGAGCTCGCCGACCGCACGTACATCAACCGCGGCGAACTGCCCTATCCCGAGCGGGCCGACGGCACCGCGTGCAGCGTGTACGACTGCAACGGCGACGGCATCGTGAACATCGAGGACTACGCCTCCGATCCGCGCATCGCGAAGCCGTACGTCAACACGAGCCTCACGCCCGAGGACCTGATCGTGGCCTTCGGCCACTGCCAGATCGTCGACCACGCGATCGGTCCGCAGGGCTGCGGCGGCGACCAACACCACGACAACGACGGCAACGGGTACGCCAACGACGTGTCCGGCTGGAACTTCCTCTCCGACAACAACGACCCGGCGACCGGCGACAGCGACTACGGCCACTCCGACGACCAGATGCGGCGCGCCGTCGCCGAGGCCAACAACGGCGTGGCGCAGGCCGGCGTCTGCCCTGGCTGCATGCTGCTGCCGATCAAGGCGGGCCACGAGGCCTTCGACACCACCGATCGCATCGCGAAATCGGTGATGTTCGCGACCGACTCGGGGGCGTCCGTCCTCACGCTGCTCACCGCCGAACTGGGCTACTCGGACTTCACGAAGCAGGCGCTCGACTACGCCTGGAAGAAGGGCGTCGTGGTCACGGGAGCGTCGAACGACTTCGACTCCGCCGACCACCAGGAGGGGATGTTCTGGCCGCACGAATGGCCGGGCAACGGCCTCCAGCCGAACGACTCGAGCTCGCCGGCCGTCGACCTGAGCAAGGCCGTGACCACCTTCCGCAACCGGTCGAACGAGACCTCCTTCGGCCCGCATGCACTCTTCTCCGTGCCCAACAGCGGCGGCTCCACCTCGGAGTCCGCGCCGACCCAGGCCGGGGTGGCGCTGCTCGTCGGCTCCGAGGGTCGGCAGGCCGCCGAGCAGGGCCTGATCTCCACGCCCCTGAACGCCGGCGAGATCATGCAGGTCGTCCGCTCGACCGCCTCGCCGATCAACGACAGCAGCCTCGGGTGGCCCGGGCTCCCCGGCGCGACCTTCAACATCCAGTACGGCTACGGCCGCCCGAACGTCTACAAGGCCGACGCCGCCGTTGCCGCGAACCGCATCCCGCCCGTCCCGGACATCCAGTCGCCCGATTGGTACGCGCTCGCAGACCCATCTCGCCAGGTCGACGTCCCGATCCGTGCGGACATCACCGCGCGCCGCGCGAAGAGCTTCGACTGGAAGGTGCAGTACGGCCTCGGGCCGCAGCCGACCGAGGCGCAGTTCAAGACGATCGCCAGCGGTCACACCGACGGCCAGCGCCTGACCGGTCCGATCGCGAACCTCGACCTGTCGAAGTTCCCGGACTCGTTCTGGGATGCGCCGTTCGGCTTCACCAAGGACCTCTCGTCGATCGAGCAGTACGACGTCACGATCCGCATCCAGGCCACCGATGATCGAGGCAACATGGGGGAGGACCGGCGGGCGATCGCGGTGCACCACGACAACGACGTGCGCCTCCGGTTCCCGAAGTACATGGGCCAGGGCAAGGACTCGCAGCCGGTTCTCACGGACCTCCTCGGGAACGGCAAGCTCGACATCGTCTTCGGTGACTCCGAGGGTTACGTGCATGCCATCGACCCGGACAGCGCCACCGAGCTCCCGGGCTGGCCGGTCCACACGGCGCCGCTGGATCTGAGCGACCTCGCCGCCTCTCCGGGCGTCAAGGACGGCACGGTGTCGCCGGTGGCGTACGAACCGATCGAGACGTCGCCGGCCGTCGGTGACCTGTTCGGCAACGGCGCGACCGAGGTCGTCGTCTCGAGCACCACGGGTGGCGTCTACGCGTTCGACCGCAACGGTCGACTCATGACGGGCTTCCCACGGGTCGTGGGGGCGGGCGCCGCCACGCAGCCGGTCCCGCCGGTCCGCGCGCCGCGCACCCGTCAGCCGATGCAGGGTGCGTTCGCGACGCCGGTGCTCGCGCCGATGCCCGGCAGCCCGACGAAGCTCTCGATCGTCCAGGCCGCCACCGACGGGCAGGTGTACGTGTTCGACGGGCGGGGCAGCGACGTGCCCGGGTGGCCGGTGAACGCTGCGATCCCGCAGTCGACGATGGTCGCCCCGAGCTACACGCCGGTGAACGACTTCAAGCTCGTGGCCACGCCGACGCTCGCCGATCTCAACGGGGACGGCAAGCTCGAGCTCGTGTTGCGCAGCCAACAGACGCAGCAGCTCACGGCGCTCACCGACACGCTCGGTGCCGGGTCGAAGATGCTCGAGATCGCCCTCTGGGGTGACGGCAACCAGCATCCCGGCGGGGCCTTCGTCCCCGGGTTCCCCGCCTCCGTACAGGGCGCCTTCGACTACTACGGGTCCGCACAGGACGTCCTCACCGAGGGCCCGGAGTCGGCGTCGTCGGCGCCGATGGACGGCAACGGCCGCGACCAGATCATGCAGTCGACGGGCTTCCTGGGCTTCGAGGACAAGCTCGACTCGACCGGCAAGGTCGAGACGTCGTTCCCCAAGTTCTCGTCGTTCCTGGCCCCGGCCGCCCAGCTGCTGCTGCCGCCCGTCACCGACATCTTCGGGCGCGTGCCGACGCAGACCACGGCCGAGTCGCCGGTCGGGTTCACGGCGTCGGGCACGATCGCGAAGGTCGGCAAGACGCTCGACTACTTCTCGCCCGGTGTCGATCTCGGGTCGATGTCCGCGCTCAAGCACAACGGCATCGCCACGCGCGTGACGAACTTCATGCGCGTGAACAACACCGCCACCGGAGGCTCGGCACCGGGCTTCCCGGCGCCCGCGATGGGCCTGTCGTTCCTGACCGCCCCGGCCGTCGCGGACGTCACGGGCGACGGCCAGCCGGACGTCATCTCCAACAGCGACTCGAACAATGTCGGGGCGTGGTCGATGAACGCCCAGCCCGCCGCGGGCTGGCCGAAGTTCACCGGCGGCTGGTCCCTGTGGACCCCGGCCGTCGGCGATCTCGACGGCACCGGCACCAACTCGGTCGTGGGCATCACGCGTGAGGGCTACCTGTTCGTGTGGGACACGCCCGGCAAGGCCTCCGAGAACCAGGCCTACTCGTTCCACCAGGACAACTGGCACACCGGTCGCTACGGCATGGACACGCGGCCGCCGTCGGCGCCCTCGAACACGTCCGTGACGGTGTCGGGCACCTCGAAGAAGGTCTGCTGGCAGGCGCCGGGTGACGACTGGAAGCAGGGCACCGCAGCGCGCTACGAGCTCCGGGCGTTCAACGCCCGTCCGACCCCCGAGGCGTTCAACGCCGGCACGGTGCTCGCCGGCGCCCCGGTCCCGGCCGTCGCCGGAACGCAGCAGTGCGCGACCGTCACGACCTCGGCGTCGTGGATCGGCCTGCGCGCGATCGACGCCAGCGGCCTCGTCGGCTTCCCCGCCGCGATCGCCACGCAGAACTAGGACCTGACGAACGAGAAGGGCCCCGCCGGACGGTGTCCGGCGGGGCCCTTCTGCGGTTCTAGTGCGCCGAAGAGGACTCGAACCTCCACGGGATTATCTCCCACCAGGCCCTCAACCTGGCGCGTCTACCAATTCCGCCATCGGCGCAGGGAATCGACGCAGGACTATAGAGAGGACGCGCTTCGCGTGCGTTCTCATCGACCTCGATCTCGACGATCTGCAGGATCCGCTGCGGTTTCCGCCGCAGGCTGGGTTACGCTGCGAACGCATGTTCCCGGGTGAAGAAGTCCTGATCGACGAGCTGACCGATCGCCAGCGCGCGATCCTGGCCTGCATCCGCGACCACGTCACGAACTTCGGGTACCCACCTGCCGTCCGTGACATCGGCAAGGCCGTCGGCCTGTCGTCCTCGTCGACGGTCCATGCGCACCTCGCCCGCCTCGAGAAGATGGGTCTGCTCCGGCGCGACCCGAGCAAGCCACGCGCGATGGAGCTGCTCGGTGCCGAGCCGGTCGAGCCGCAGGAGATCGACGGCGCGTCGATGCTGCCGCTCGTCGGCCGCGTGCCCGCCGGTCCGCCGTCGCTCGCGAGCGAGGAGGTCGAGGAGGTCGTCGCCGTGCCGTCGGCCGCCGGTGGTCTGCGCGGCGAGTTCCTGCTGCGCGTCAAGGGCGACTCGATGATCAACGCCGGCATCTTCGACCGCGACCTCATCGTGGTGCAGTCGCGCAGCGAAGCCCGCGACGGTGAGATCGTCGTGGCCCTGATCGACGACGACGAGGCCACGGTCAAGCGGTACTTCCGCGAGTCCGACCACATTCGCCTGCAGCCCGAGAACGACGCCCTCGAGCCGATCCGCGTCCGCGACGTGCGCATCGCCGGCGTGGTCGTCGGCCTGCTCCGCAGCTTCTAGCCGCGGTCGCCGGCCGGCGCTGCTCAGCGGCGGCGTTCTTCCGTCGGCTGCTGGTCGTCGACCCAGTCGAGGCCGAGTGACTCCTGGAGCCTGCGCCCTACGCCCTCGCGCGAGCGCGCGCGCACGGCATCACTGAGGCCCGCCGCCCATTGCTCGTCGGAGAGCCAACGCGGAGCGACGAGCCCGAGGTCCTTCAGGACCGGGCCGGGCTCGACGAACGGCGCGATCATCTCGGCGCGGCGCTCCGCTGCGACGTGCTGCGCGCGGTGCAGCGGGGTGCGGCCGCGATCGTCGGAGAAGTGGATGAGGTCGTCGGCGATGAGCGGGACGGCGCGGCGCGCGCACTTCTCCCACGGCGCGTCGGAGGCCGAGTCGACGATCACCTGTCGGAGCACGCGCCACCCGGCGTGACGCGATTCCGCGCGGTCGACGAGGAAGTACGCCATGGTCTCGGCGAGCTTGCGCGAGCCCTCTTCCTGGCCGTGGCTGTCGAGGTGCCGCAGCGCCGCGGCGATCTGCTTGCCGTTCTCGACCATCCGCGCGAGGTGGCGGGCCTCCCGCGCGTTCTCTGCTTCCCCTGATTCGGCGATGAGCGGGAGCCTACCCCCGGGTAGGTGCGTCGGCGCAGCCGCAGGTGCAGCGCAGTTCCCGATGGCTCACGCGTCGGCGCAGCCGCACGTGCAG
>JAVHXX010000151.1 GCA_031119595.1 Patulibacter sp.
CCCTCGCCAGCTCCGCCGCCTTCGGCGCGGACGTACCCCGCCCCGCACCACCACCCACGCGCCGAACGGAACGCCACCCACGCCCCGTCCCTCGTGGGGTCCGCCGCCGTCGGCGCGGACAGCCCACACCCGCACCACCCCGGCCGCCCGAGCGGAACGCCACCCCGGCCTCGCCGCAGGCGAGCGCCGGCCCCGCAGGCGGCCGCCGGTCCCTCAGCCGAGTACGTCGCGGTAGGCCTCGGCCACGCCGTCGGCCATCTGCTTGATGGTGAAACGGGTGTCGTGGCGGCGGCGCGAGGCGTCGGCCATGGCCTGGCGGCGGCGGGCATCCGGAACGAGGTCGAGGACGGCCTTCGCGAGCGCGCGATGATCGGCGGGCGGGATCAGGAGCCCGGTCTCGTCGGCGACGCTGCCGGCGGGGTGGCCGCCGTCCGGGCCGAGGCCGGCGTAGCCGTCGACGACCGCCTCACGGGTGCCGCCGACGTCCGTGGCGACCTGCGGCGTGCCACACGCCATCGCCTCGAGCACGCCGATCGGGAAGGCCTCCCACGACGACGGCAGCACGTAGACGTCGAGGGCGGCGAGGGCCGACGTCGCCGGTGGCCAGAACGGGAAGAACTCGAACCGCGGCTCGCCGACGAGCCCCAGCTGCGTGGCGCGGGCCTTGAGCTCCGCCTCGAGCGGCCCATTGCCGATGATCGCGATGCGGGCCTTCGGGTTCGCCGCGAGGATCGCGGGCGCGGCGTCGATGAGGACGTCGACGCGCTTCTGCTCGCGCAGCACCGCCACCGAGCCGATGAGCACGCCGTCGTCGCCGCGGAACTGCTCGAGCTCCGCCGACGGGGTGATGTCGCGCGGGACCGACCCGGACCCGTTGTGGACCACCCGCATGCGCTTCCCGGCGATCCCGACCTCCATGCCCTTCACGCGCTCGTCATCGCAGACGCAGAGGATCCGCGACGTGACCGGGGCGAGGGCCCGCTCGACGTTCGTCGCGAAGATCCGGCGCTTCTCGGAGAAGTCGCCGATGAACGGGAAACAGTGTGGGCTGTAGAGCACCGGCGGCTTGCGGCCGGCCCGGATCACACGGGTGAGCACCCCGGCCTTCGCCGAATGCGCGTGGATGAGGTCGTACCGCCCATCGCGCATGACGCGCCCGAGGGCCCGCGCCGAGGCGACATCCGCCTGGGGCTCGCCGTATCCGCGGCGGAAGTCGATCCGGTGCACCTTCACCGACTCCGGGATCTGCGAGTAGACCAGCTCGCTCTTCAGCGGCCCCGCGAGCTCCACCTCGAAGCCGCGCTCCGGCAGCGCGAGCGCGAGCTGCAGCACGTGCTCGGCGACGCCGCCGTCCGGCGGCTCGAAGGTCAGCAGGACGCGGGGCACCGCAACCGAGCCTACGTGTGTGGGTGCTCGGGGTGGGGGTTCTTCGAGTCGGGCGATTCCTCGTCGACGACCTCGGCCGCGCGCAGCGGGGTGACCTCGCGCTGCCAGGCGATGGTGCGGGCGAGCCCCTCGTCGACGTCGATCTGGGCCTTCACGCCGAGCAGCTCCTGCGCCTTCGTCGTGACCGGCACGCGCCGCATGACGTCCTCGTAGCGCTTGCCCTTCTGGATCTCGTCGTACGGCGTGTACTCGATCTTCGGCGTCTCGCCGGGGCGCACGAGGCCCCAGATGCGCTCCGCGAGCTCCTTGATCGTGAGCTCGTGGTCGTTGCCGATGTTGATGATCTCGCCGTTGGCGGCATCGCGCATGGTCGCCTGGTAGATGCCCTCGACGGTGTCCGTGACGAACGTGAACGAGCGCGTCTGGAGACCGTCGCCGTGGATCGGGATCACGCGGTCCTCCATGGCGGCGGCGATGAACACCGACTGCGGGCCGCCCCACCAGGTGAGGTGCTGACGCGGCCCGTACGACCCGAAGAAGCGCAGGAGCACGACCGGGAAGCCGTAGCTCTCCTGGTAGGCGAGCGCGAGGTGCTCGTCGAACAGCTTCGACACGGCGTACGCCCAGCGCGGCACGGTCGACGAGCCGATCACCGACACGCTCTCCTCGGAGAACGGCACCTCGGGGTTCTTGCCGTAGACGTCGGAGGTGGAGGCGAGGACGACCTTGCAGCCGGTCTTCGCGGCGAACTTCAGGACCTCGTCCGAGCCGCGGTAGTTCACGTGGAGCGTGTCGATCGCTTTGCCGTAGCGCGGGATCTTGAACGCGGCGAGGTGGACGACCACGTCGACCGCGTCGATGCCGTCGTAGGCGTCCGGGAGGGTGCAGTCGCGCTCGAGGAACTGGAACCGCGGATCCCCGAAATGGTGGGCGATGTTGTCGCGCCGGCCCATCGAGAGGTTGTCGATCCCGATGACCGTGTGGCCATCGGCCATGAGGCGATCGAGGAGGTTGGATCCGAGGAAGCCGGCGACGCCTGTGACGAGGACGGTTCGGGGCTCGAAGGGAGGGGTCACGTTGTTATGCTCGTCGTCGGTAGCGGCGGGGCGCCAGAGCCTTGCAGGCGGCGCACGTCGATGCGTGTCGCACCGGAGTTCGTCCTCAGGTACTCGGGGGCGGATCCGGGGTCTTGAGGCGGGACTTTCGCGCCGCACGCCGAACCCCTTCTTTCCATGACTGACCTCGCCATCGGAATCATCGGCCTCGGCCAGATGGGCGCCAACCACTTCAACGTGTGGACGCGCGTCGACGGCGCCAACGTCATCGCCGTCGCCGACCCCGATCCCGCCCGGCACGAGAAGGTGCTGCTCGGTTTCCCGGACGTCGCCCGGCACACCGACTGGCACGACCTCATCGCCCGTGGCGACCTCGACGCCGTCTGCGTCGTGAGCCCCTCGCCGACCCACGCCGAGGTCGCGATCGCCGCCCTCGAGGCCGGCCTGCACGTGCTGATCGAGAAGCCCATCGCCACGACCGTGGAAGACGCCATCCGCGTCGCCGATGCGGGCGAGAAGGCCGGCAAGCTCGTGATGGTCGGCCACGTCGAGCGGTTCAACCAGGCCGCGATCAAGCTCAAGGCACTCATCGCCGACGGCCGCCTCGGCAAGCTCTTCCGCGTGCACGCCACGCGCGTCGGTCCGCTCCCGCAGCGCATCACCGACACCGGCGTCACCCTCGACCTCGCCACCCACGACGTCGACCTCATGTCGTGGATCACCGACCGCCCGATCACCGAGGTCACCGCGCACTACGCCCAGTACCTGCATTCCTCCCAGGAGGACCTGGTCCAGGCGATGCTCTCCTTCGGCGACGACGGCCCGCTCGGCCTCCTCGACGTCAACTGGCTCACGCCCGAGAAGCGCCGCGAGCTCGTCGTGATCGGCGAGGGCGGCGTGCTGCGCGCATCGCTGCTCACCCAGGACGTGTTCTACGTCGGGTCCCAGGGCATCCGGGTCGAATGGGACGCCCTCGCCACGCTCCGCGGCCCGGCCGAGGGCGAGATGATCCGCTTCGCGATCCCGAAGTCCGAGCCGCTCCGCGGCGAGCTCGAGGCCTTCCGCGACGCGATCCTGGCCGGCGGGCCGTCCCCCGTTCCGGCGATGGAGGGCGCGCGAGCCCTCGCGACCGTCCTGGCGATCCGCGAGAGTGCGCTTCATCGCGCGCCCCGCCGGCCGATCACCGAGTCGATCGCCTCGGTGGAAGCCGCGGCCGACCACCGCTGAGCAAGGAGCCGGCCCCGTGATCCGCATCGTCATCCCGGCCTTCAACGAAGAAGCCAACCTCGACCGCCTCTTCGCGGACCTCGCGCCGCGCGCGAACGCCCTCGGCGCCCGCGTGATCGTGGTCGACGACGGTTCCGCCGACGCCACCTACGAGAAGCTCCGCTCGTGGGAGGGCAAGCTCGACCTGCGCATCGTGAAGCACCCGCGCAACCTCGGCCTCGGCACCGCGATCAACTCCGGCCTGCGCGCCGCGCTCGGCGAATCGCGTGACAACGACGCGATCATCACGATGGAGGCCGACTGCACCAGCGACCTCGACGATCTCCCGCGCATGCTCGACCTGTTCGATCAGGGCTTCGACATCGTGCTCGCCTCGGTCTACGCCCCGGGCGGCAAGATCATCGGCGTCGCCGCGCACCGGCTCGTGATGTCCCGGGCGGTGTCCGGGATCTTCCGCCGCGCCGGCGGACTGAAGGACATCTACACGCTGTCGTCGCTCTACCGCGTCTATCGCGCCGGCACGCTGCGGCGCGCCGCCGAGACCTACGGCTACCTCCTCGTGCGTGAGCCCGGCTTCGCCGCGAGCGTCGAGCTGCTCCTCAAACTCCACAACGCCGGCGCCACCATCGCCGAGATCCCGACGATCAACGACTGGACCAAGCGCGAGGGCGTGTCGAAGCTGAAGCTCCGGCCCACGGTCGAGGCCTACGGTCGCCTCATGGCCGCGCACCTCATCGGCCGCATCCAGCCGCCGCCGATCTCGCCGCTCGCCGAGGAGGGTGGCTTCCACCCGGGTGCGCCGCCTGAGGTCCGCTACGGTCGCCGCGCCGGCGACCTGCAGGTCGCGAACCTCGACGGCCCCACGCTCTTCGAGGCCGAGGAGCTCGCCGCCCCGACCGGCGACGCCCCGGCGTCCCAGCACGGCGGCGGAGCAGCCGCGTGACCCAGACCGTCGGGATCGTCGGCGGCGGGATCTTCGGGACCACGCTGGCGCTACGGCTCGCCCAGGCGGGCGTCGACGTGGAGCTGCTCGAGCGCGCGCCGACCATCGGGGGCCTCGCCGACCGCATGGACCTCGGTGGGTACCAGGTCGACCGCTTCTACCACGTGATCGTTCCCACCGACGAGCGCATGCTCGGCCTCGTCGACGAGCTCGGTCTCACCGACCAGCTCGGGTTCAACCCGGTCGGCGTGGGCTTCTGGATCGACGGGAAGATGGAGCCGTTCAACGGCATCGGCGACTTCCTGCGCTTCTCCCCGCTGTCGCTCATCGACCGGTTCAAGCTGGGGATGTTCGTGCTCCGCTGCCAGCGCAAGAGCAGCTACGACGACCTCGAGGACGTGCCGCTCCTGCCGTGGCTCGAGAAGCAGACCGGCAAGAACGTCGTCCGCAAGATCTGGAAGCCGCTCCTGGACTCCCGCTTCGACGGCAAGCACGACGAGCTCCCCGCGACCTACCTCTGGGCCCGCACGCGCCGCATGAACAACGCACGCCAGGGCAAGAGCCGCGCCGAGACGATGGGCGCCCTGCGCGGTGGCCACCAGACCCTCATCGAGGCGGCGGCCAAGGCCGCCGAGGCCGCGGGCGCGAAGATCCGGACCGGCGTGCCGGTGACCGGCCTCACGATGGAGGGCGGAGCCGTGACCGGCGTCGCGACCGACGACGGCGATCGCACCTACGACCTCACGATCCCCACGCTGCAGCCGCCCGGCCTGAAGTTCCTCCTGCCCGAGCCGCTGAAGCCGCTCCTCGATCTGTACCCGCAGCGGTACCAGGGCGTGGTGTGCCTCGTGCTGCTCGTGAAGCACTCGTTGATCGAGCACTACTCCGTGAACATCACCGACGAGACGCCGATCACCACGGTCGTCGAGACGAGCCACGCCGTCGGCACCGAGCACACCGGCGGCCACCGCCTCGTGTACGTGCCGAAGTACTGCGACACCGCGTCGGAGGCCTACGGCCTCTCCGACCAGGAGGTCTACGACCGCTTCACGGCCAAGCTCGCGCAGCTCTCGCCGCAGTTCCGCCACGAGGACGTCCTCGCGTGGACCGTCCAGCACGGCCCGACCGTCGAGCCGGTCCATCCGATGGGCAAGGTGCCGCGCGTCCCGCCGTTCGACCGCGGCGTCGACGGGCTCATGCTCGCCTCGGCCGCCCAGGTCTACCCGCGCCTGCTCAACGGTGAGTCCGTGATCGACCTCGCCGAGGACGTCGCGAAGATCGTCGCCGCCCGGGTGAAGGCCTCCGCGTGAGCGGCGAGCCGACGCCCAGCATCGAGAGCGCGACGGCCGTCGCGGCCGGCGAACCCGCCGCGCACCCCAGCGAGCCCACCCGCGCGGCACGCGCGGGTCTGCTCATGGCCATCTCCACCCTCGCGATGGCGGGCGCCTCGGCGATCCAGGCGGTGCTCTACCTCGGGCAGTACGGCGCCACGGCCCGGACCGACGCCTTCTTCGCCGCGTTCGCGGTCTACCAGGTGGCCGGCGTGTTCACGCAGGCCACGCGCGTGAGTTCGGTGCCGCTGCTCGTCGGGGACCGCGCGATCGGCATGCTGCGGTTCTTCGGCGGCCTCACGGTGATCGCCGTGCCCGTCGTCCTCGCCTGCGGGCCGCTCGCGAGTCCCGTCGCCGATCTCCTCGCGCCGAGCGCCACGGGCTCCGCCCACGACCTCGCCGTCGGTGCGCTGCGGATCCTGTGCGTCGCGATCGTGCTCCAGCTCGGGGCCGCCGGCGCGGCGACGCTGCTCGGCATGCGCGACCGCTTCGAGCCGGTCGCCGGGGCCTACGCCTTCGGTGCGCTGGCCGGCCTCATCACCTTCATCGCCGTCCGGACCACCGGCGAGCTGGCGCTCGCGTGGTCGATGCTCGCGATGGCGATCGTCACCACGACCTGGGCGCTCGTCGCGCTCATGCGGGTGCGCCGCGAGGAGGTCGCCTCCGGCGAGGGCGGCCTCGGGCTCGGCAACTACGACAGCAAGATCCAGCTGGTCCGCGAGAGCGTGATCACCGCCGGGGACTTCCTCGGCCGCTCGGTCGTCTACTTCGTGATCAACGCGTTCTTCCTCGTGACGCTGGCCGAGGTGGGCCGCCAGGGCGGCGCCGGTGCGGCGACCGTCCTCTCCTACGCCTACCTCCTCGCGAGCTACCTCGTCGCGGGCACGAGCACCGCCGTCGGCATCAGCCGCGCCCCGGACATGGTCCGCGGTGCGCAGGAGGAGGAGTGGACCACGGTCGTCTCCGACACCGTCCCGCACGGCTACCGCTACGCCGCGCTCGTGAGCGCGCCGATCCTCGCCGCGGGCGTCGCCGCGGCCACGCCGGTCGTGCAGACGTTCCTCTCGAGTGCCCTCGACGACCACCAGGCCCACGAACTCGCCCACGACATCCTCCTGCTCGCGCCCTGGACGGCCGCAGCGCTCCTCCTGAACTTCGCCATCCCGGCGCTGTTCGCGCTCGCGAAGGCCCGGACCGTCAACCTCCTCGCGCCGCTGGCGCTGGCGATCCATGTCGCCGCGGCGCTCATCGGCGGCTCGATCGACGGGGTCGACGGCGTGATCGCCACGATGGTCATCGCCCCGCTGCTGTTCGTCGTCACGCTGATCGTGCTCGGCGCGCGCGGGCGGCTCGGCGTCGCCACGCGCGAGATCCTCACCGACACCGTCCGTGCGGGCGGCCTGGCGGCCGCCTCGTTCGGGATCGGCGCCGGCGTCGCGTCCCTCATCGGCGCGTCGGATCTCCTCTCGGCGATCGTCTCGCTCGCGGTCGGCGGCGTCCTCTACGGCGCCGGCATGCTGCTGCTCGCCCCGCGCGTCGTGCAGGTCCTGCTCGGCGCCGGGCAGGGCGCGAACTAGCGGTCGCTCCCCGCAAACGCGGACGGGGCCCGCCGCCGGCCGATGCCGGCGACGGACCCCGTCGGAAGCGAACCGGTTGGCGGGTGCCTAGACGGCGCGCACCTTCTGCGTCTGGGTGGTCGTGCGCTGGTTGCCGACGGCGTCGGTGGCGGTGACCTTCAGCGTGGTCGTCACGGAGGACTTCCCGACGACGCGCGCGTTGAACGACGCGCTCGAGCAGACCATGCTCAGCGTGGTCGACCGGCCGGGGTCGACGTTGCCGATGACGATGCCGATCGGGCCGGTGGAATCGCTGAGCATCACGCCGACCTTGACCGGGCCGCTCTTCTCCGTCGAGGAGCAGGTGACCTGGACGTTGAGGATCCGCGTGCTCTTGGAGATCTGGTAGTAGCCCAGCAGGAACGCGGTGCTGTTCGTGATCTTGGCCGTGACCGTCGGCGCCGTCGTATCGGTGGGCGTCGGGGTGGGCGTGGGCGTCGGCGTCGGCGTGGGGGTCGGCGTCGGGGTCGGGGTGGGCGTCGGCGTGGGGGTCGGCGTCGGCGAGGTGCCGTTGTCGATCACGAGGTCGCCCGTCGCCGTCGCCGGGTAGATGCCCGCGTCGGTGAAGAGGTTCGCGGTGGCCTGGCGGATCGCCGTCTCGGAGTGGTCCGTGGGCGGGTCCGCGAAGGTCTGCTGGTAGTTCTCCACGAAGTGCGGGCCGAGGCCCCAGCTCCAGTGGATCGTGCCCGAGGAGAACACGAGCGCGCCGCTCGGTGCCGTGTACGTGACGGCGTTGGCGTAGGGCGTCCACCCGCTCGGCGGCTGGGCCGACGTGCCGACGGAGCTGTACTTGCGGCCCGCGTCGATGAGGTATTCGCACTGCGATCCGTTGGTGTAGATGCGCGGATCGGTCTGCGAGAGGCGCTGGAGCGCGGTGCCGGACTTGACCTTCGGGCTCGCGTTGAACGGCTGCGAGCTCGAGGCCGGGACGCCATCCCACTCCCACCCGACGATGCCGGTGCCGAAGGTGATGCCCTTCGACGGGATCGTGGTGTGGCGCCACGCGCGGTGGCCGGCGAACTCGCCCTTGCCGTTGTCGGCGGGGACGGTCAGCGGATGCGGGTTGTTGTCGTCGTCGCCGATGTACTGGACGCCCCAGAGGCCGCTCTCGGGGCGGTTCGGGCCGGTGTACTTCGACGGCGTCGCCGCGGTGGTGCCGGGCGTGGTGACGCCCGTGCCCTTGCCCGGGTCACGCCAGGAGGTGGTCGGCGAGACCGGGTCGGCGAGGCTGGCGGCATTGAGATCGCCGACGCCGCCGCCCTCGATCGTCTTGTAACAGACGAGCACGCGGGCGTTGGCCTGCGAGGTCGCGGGCTTGCCGTTGACGTCCTCGTAGCGGACCCGCCAGTAGGCGGAGTTGGCACCGAAGTTGAAGATGCTGGTGCCGGCGTCGCGGGCGGCTTCGATGCCGGTGCGCTGCTCGTCGGTCCAGTACTCGCCGTGGCCGAGCACGACGATGCCCTTGCTCTTCGACGGGAGGAGCTGGTCGGGGTTGAACGTCATGGCGACGTCGTCGGTGTAGGCGACGTGTTCGGTCACGTCGACCTGACCGCACGTGTGAATCAGCCGGACCACCACACGCGCGACGTCGTCGGGGAAGCGCGCGAGGTCGGCCTCGTCGCGAATGGTCGCGAACGACTGTCGGTAGATCTCCGCGGCATCGCGGACGAGCGGCCCCGCCTGGCGCCGGCGCTCGACGGCA
>JAVHXX010000152.1 GCA_031119595.1 Patulibacter sp.
CCGAGCGTTACGACGCCGGCGGGGCCGACGAACTCGTCTTCCTCGACATCACCGCGTCGCACGAAGGGCGCGACACGATCGTCGACCTGGCCCGCCGTACCGCCGACAACGTCTTCATCCCGTTCACGATCGGCGGCGGCATCCGCTCGGTCGACGATGCCCAGGCCGTGCTCGATGCCGGTGCCGACAAGGTCGCCGTGAACAGCGCCGCCGTGAAGGATCCCGAGCTGATCAACCGGCTGGCGGAGGTGTTCGGGGCGCAGTGCGTGGTCCTCGCCGTCGACGCTCGCCGCCGGGAGGACGGGGCGGGATACGAGGTCTACGTGGCCGGCGGGCGTACGCCGACCGGCCTCGACGCCGTTGCGTGGATCCGCGAGGGCGTCGAGCGCGGCGCCGGCGAGATCCTGCTCACGAGCATGGACCGCGACGGCACGAAGGACGGCTACGAGCTGCCGCTCATCTCGGCGGCCGCCGCAGCGGTCGGCGTGCCGATCATCGCCTCGGGCGGCGTCGGCGAACTCCAGCACCTCGTCGACGGCATGAACGCCGGCGCGGACGCCGTCCTCGCCGCGTCGATCTTCCACTTCGGCCAGTTCACGGTCGGCGAGGCCAAGCAGGCGCTCGTCGACGCGGGCGTGCCGGCGCGCATCACCTGACGCGCCGCACGGAGGCGCCGCCCGGCGCAGCGGCCGTCCACGGATGCCGTTCCCGACGGTCGTCCGGCGATCGCGTGTCCCCGCGACCCGCGGGACGCCCGGCGTCAGCGGCCGAGCGGGTTCTGGTCGGAGTCGAGCAGCGTCGGGTCGCGCGGCGCGAGCTTGAGGTCGTCCGTGAACTGTTCTCGCGACGGTGTGGTCGGGGGCGTCGTCTTCGGCGTCGTCGGGGTGGTGGCCGCGGCAGCCTGCTCGCGGGCGCGACGCTGGCGCAAGTAGGCCGGCAGCTTCGACAGCACCGGGTCCGCGGACGGTGGGACGGGGGACTTGCCTCGCTCGAAGCGCACGCCCGTGCCGTCGATGCCGTAGAGCGTGGTGGTGTCGTTGAGGTAGATCCGGCGACCGTCGGAGATCACCGCGGTGAAGGCGCCGCGGTCGGTCTGCCAACGCAGGAGGCCGTCCTTCGCCCGGAACGCGTACGTCCGGTGCTTGCCGAGGCTGGCGATCCAGAGCGTGTCGCCGACGAGCGTTCCGGACCCGGAGACGCGCCCGCCGGTGCCCTTCACCCAGATCCGTTTGCCGGTCCGCGCATCGAAGTCGTAGACCTTGCCGTCGTAGGAGCCGATGTAGACCGACGGGCGGCCGTTGATCGTGGCCACGGCCGGCGAGCTGTAGACGTAGCCACCGGTCTTCGCGCGCCAGGCCGTCGCGCCGGTGCTCGTGGTGAGCGAGTAGACCCAGTGGTCGGTGCTGCCGATGTAGAGGCGGCCGTAGGCGATCGCGGGCGTCGAGTAGAACGCACCGGCGCGCAGGTGCAGGCCACCGCGGGTCGGCCGCCTGACCCACTGGATCGCGCCGTCCGAACGGCGCAGGGCGTAGATGCGACCGCTGTAGTCGCCGACGAACAGCTTCCCGCCGCTCATCGCGACGCCGCCCTTCACGGCGCTCTCGGTCGAGGTGCGCCAGCGCAGGGCGCCGTCACGGGTACGCAGGGCGATCACGCTGCCGTCCTCGGTGCCGAGGTAGAGCCGGTCGCGCCAGAGCAGCGGTGACGATTCCGTGCGGCCGCTCAGCGGATGGTTCCACGCCGTGTGGCCGTCGAGCGCGTCGATCGCGACCACGCGCCCGGCCTCCGTGTTCTTCGTGCGCTGCAGGATCGTCACGTAGATCCGGCTGCTGCTGCACGCCGGTGAGGAGGCGGCGAGCGCCCCGAGCTTGCGCTTCCACAGCCCGACGCCCGTGCGGCGCGAGATCTTGATGAGGACGGCGTCGTTGCGCAGGAGATAGAGCGACCGGCCGCAGCTGACGGGCGTGAACTCGATGAGCTCGTGGCCGCGGCGGGCCCACACGGTGTGGAACGGGGGCAGCAGCTGCTTCTTCACGGCGAGGGCATGCGTGCGCTGCGGGTTGCCGCCGAAGATCGGCCACCGGAAGCCGTCGTCGGACGGGTTGCCCTTCGGGATCACCTGCTGCCCGACGCTCTCGTCGGCGTCGCGGCTGTTGAAGGCCGCGTTCTTCTCGACGTCGCCGCCGCGACCGGCCAGCAGGATCAGGCCGGCGACGACCGCGATCACGAGACCGGCCACGGCGCCGGGCCAGCGCGCGGGGAGTCGTCGGGGGGCCGGGGGATCCGGCGGCGAGGAGGGCGACGCCATGAAGAGGCGATGCTACGCGAAGATGCGGCCGTGGCATTCCGCTGGCTACACCTCGATCCCGCCGATCCCGCAGCCCTGCTCGCGGCCGTCCGCGGACTTCCGGGCGCGGATGCGCTCCTCGCCGCGGTCGGAGCGGTCGACGAGCCGGTGCACCTCGTCGGCGGCGCCGTCCGGGACGTGCTCGTCGGCCGGGTCCCGCGCGAACTCGATGTCGTGGTCGAGGGCGATCCGGCGCCGCTCCTCGCCGCGCTGGGCGGCGAAGCGCGCAGCCACGAACGCTTCGAGACGGCGACCGTCACCCTCGCCGGCGGTGCGACCGTCGACGTGGCCCGGTCGAGGTCGGAGACCTACGCCGAGCCCGGTGCGCTCCCCGAGGTCGAACCGGCGCCGCTCGCGATCGACCTCCACCGCCGCGACGTGTCCCTGAACGCGATCGCGATCGACCTGCGCACCGGCGCGGTGCACCAGGCGGGGACCGCGATCGCCGATCTCGACGGCGCACTGCTGCGGGTCCTGCATCCCGCGTCGTTCGTCGACGATCCCACCCGCCTCTGGCGACTCGTGCGCTACGAGGTACGGCTCGCCGCAGACTGGGACCCGATCACCTGGCACCTGGCGCAGGCCGCGATCCAACACGGCGCGCTCGAGACCGTCTCCGTGCAGCGGCTGGCGACCGAGCTGCGGCTTGCGCTCCGTGAACCCGATCCGATCGGGGCGCTCGCCGCCGCGCAGCGGCTCGGGTTGCCGCCGACGCTCGACCTCGACGCCGTGCGTCTCGACCAGGCGGAGCGGCTCGCCGGAGCCACGGTCGATCCGGCAGCGCTGGTGCTCGCGACCGTCGCAACCGACGATCCGCAGCTGGCCCGCATGCTCGACCGCCGCGAGGAGCGGGCGCTGATCGAGGCCGGCCTGCTGCTCCGCCAGCCGGGCGGCGACGGCCGGGACCGCCCCGGGCCGCTGTCGGAGCACGCCGCCGGATCGGTGATCCGTCGGCGGTTCGAGAGCCTGCCGGTCGCGGCGGTGGCCGCGGCGCCCGATGCCGAAGCCGCGCGCCGCTGGCTCACGGAGCTCGTGGGCGTGGGCCTGGCGGTCGATGGTGACGACCTCATGGCCGCGGGCGTCGCTGCCGGACCGTTGCTCGGGCGGGCGCTGGCCGCCGCGCGCGACGCGATCCTCGACGGCGAGGTCGGCCCGCTCGATCGCGACGGCCAGCTGCGGATCGCGCTGCGGGCCGCCTGCTAGAACCGTCCCTGTGACCCAGACCGCCCTGACCGACTCCGGCGACGCCCTCTGGGCGACGGCGCACGGCGCCACCGCCTGCTTCACCGGCCGTGCCGGCGGCGTGAGCGCCGCGCCCTACGACTCGTTCAACCTCGGCCCGTGGACCGACGACGACGCCGAGGCGGTCGTCGCGAACCATCGCCGGGTCGAAGAGTGGGCTTCCGAGGACCGGCCGAGACGGCTCGTGATCGGCCAGCAGATCCACGAGACGAACGTCGCCGTGCATCTGGACGGCTTCGACGAGCCGCGGCTCGAAGGCGTCGACGCGCACGTGACCGACCGGCCCGATCTCGCGATCGGCGTCCTGACCGCGGACTGCGTGCCCGTGCTACTGCTCGCGCCCTGGGGCGTCGCGGCGGCACACGCCGGCTGGCGAGGCCTCGCCGGCGGCGTGGTCGCGTCGGCGCTCAGCGAACTCGCCGAGGTGCCCGGTGCTCCGGACGGCGACGACCTCTCGGCGGTCGTCGCGGTCGTCGGCCCGTGTGCGGGACCGTGCTGTTACGAGGTCGGCGAGGAGGTCCACGCTGCGTTCGAGGGGTGGCCGCAGGGTCGCGCCGAGGGCCGCACCATCGACCTCCCGACGCTCGCGAAGGCCGCCCTCGAGCACGCCGGGGTGGGGGAGGTCGTGCTCGCAGACCGCTGCACGATCTGCGATCCGCGGTACTTCAGCCACCGTGCCAGCGGCGGCACGACGGGCCGTCAGGCCGGGGTGGTGTGGCGCTCGTGACCGGCCCCACACCGCCGGCGCGCGTCCTGCTCACCGAGGTCGACACGGCCGTGGTCGCGCATCGGTTCACGGCGCTGCGCGACGTGCTGGCGGCTGCGGCGAAGACCGCGGGTCGCGACGCGCCCCCCGAGGTCCTCGTCGCCTCGAAGTACTTCGACCCGGTCGCGATCCCGGCGCTCGTGGCCGCGGGTGTCACGCTCCTCGGCGAGAACCGCGCCGACGTGATCGAGGCCAAGCAGGTCGCCGCGGCCGGGACCCCGGCGTCGGCAGACCTCCGGTGGGACTACATCGGCGAACTGCAGAGTCGCAAAGCCGCGTCGATCGCTCCGCTCGTCTCCAGGATCCACACGCTCGCGAGCGAGTCGGCGGTCCGCAAGCTCGTGACCCACGCCGAGTCCGGTGCCGCCGTGCCCACGCTGCTGGTCCAGGTGAACGTCGCCGGTGAGGCCGCGAAGGGCGGGGTCGACCCGGACGGCCTTCCGGCGCTCCTCGAGGCGGCGGCCTCGCTCTCCGTCGACGGGCTCATGACGATGCCGCCGCTCGCCGGTGACCCGGCCGAGAGCGGCCGCTGGTTCGCCGCGCTCCGCGAGCTCGCGGCCGCGCACGGGCTGGCGCAGCTGTCGATGGGAACGAGCCAGGACGCCGTCGTCGCCGCGGAGCAGGGCGCCACCGTGGTCCGGATCGGTGGTCTGCTCACCAGCGACGACCAGTGGGAGCGCTTCGAGCGCAGCCACGGCTGACCGAGAGCGACCGTCCGCTCCGCGCAAGCGGGCGTGCAACCCGGAACGCCCCGGCAGGAAAAGGCCGGTCCGTTCGGTAATGTCGAACACGATGTCCTTCAACGACCGCGTACGCCAGACTCTCGTGTACTTCGGCCTCGCCGAGCAGGAAGTCGATCAATACGATCGGTACGCCGACGAAGCCGACTACGCCCCCGAGCCGCAGCGCCCCCGCCGCCAGCAGGCGGCTCCGCGTCGTCGGAACGACGAGTACGAAGAGATCTTCGCCGACGACGGCGCAAGCCACAGGGAGACGTCCGTGCTGCGAGCCATGCCCGACCAGATGGGTGGAGGCTTCGGCGACGTGCGCGTGCACCTCGTGCTCCCGAAGAGCTTCAACGACGCCCAGCAGATGGCCGACCGGTATAAGGACGGCACGCCGGTCATCCTCAACCTCCAGGGCGTCGAGTCGGATCTCTCGCGTCGCCTGATCGACTTCGGCTCGGGCCTCACCTACGCCCTCGACGGTGGCATGCAGCGCATCGCCGACAAGGTCTTCATGCTCACCCCGCGCAACGTGGAACTCTCGGCGGAGCAGCGTGCGCAGCTCCTCGAGAAGGGCTTCTTCAACCAGTCGTAGGTCCGTCGGCGGAGCCGTGGCTCCGCCGTGCGTCAGCCCGCCCGCCGGGTCCGCTGCGTAGGCTGGGTCCATGCAGATCGGTCTTCTCGGAGCAGGCAACCTCGCTCGGGCGCTCGCGCTCGGCCTCGGTGAGCCGGTCGCCATCTACGACCCGATCCTCGAGCGTGCCCAGGAGCTCGCCGCCCAGACCGGCGGCAAGGCCTACAGCTCCACGCAGGCCGTCTCGGAGGTCGCGGACGTCACCGTGCTGTGCCACAAGCCGGCGCAGCTCGAGTCCGTCGCGGAGTCCTTCGACCACCACGGGCGCCAGATCCTGTCGGCCCTCGGCGCCACACCGCTCGAGGCGCTGCGCGAGGCCTACCCGCACGCCACGGTCACCCGGATCATGCCGAACATCGCCATGGAGGTCGGCGCGAGCCTCACCATCCTGTGCGCGCCGTTCGGGGAGCAGGAGCGCGCCCTCGCCGACCAGCTCACCCCGATCCTCGAGCGCGTCGGCCGCGTCGTCGAGCTCGACGAGGCCATGCTGCCGCTCGCCCAGGGCGTGTCCGGGGGGATGCCCGCGTACGTCGCGTTGATCGTCGAGGCCTACGTCGACGCGCTCGTCCGCCAGGGCATGCCGCAGGAGATCGCCCTCGACGTCGTCGCGGGCAGCATCCCGGGCTCCGCCGAGCTGATCGTCGCCCGGGGCGGCGATACGCTGGGAGTCCGGCGTCAGGTCACGTCGCCGGGTGGCACCACCGCGAAGGCGATCCGTGCGCTCGACGCCGGTGGGGTCCGCGAAGCCATCGCCAACGCCGTCGACGCCTCGATCATCCGATGAACCTCCCTGCCGCAGACGTCGGCCTCGCCGTGAGCGGGCTGATCCAGACGATCTGCGACATCGCGTCGACGTTGATCGTGATCTATGTCCTCCTCGACCTCGCGCGGAACTTCATGCGCGGTCTCCCGGACGTCCTCATCGCGTTCCACCAGGCGCTCGCGCGGCTCTTCGAGCCGATCTTCCGGCCGATTAGGAACGCCCTCCCGGACCTCGGCGGCCTCGACTTCAGCCCGCTCATCGTGATCGTGGCGCTGCAGTTCATCTCGCGCCTCGTCGCATGACGGCAGCACCGTCGTCGGGCGTGTTCGCCCATCTGCGGGCCAACCGCCTCGCCATCGTCGGTGCGACCGCGGTGATCGTCGTCGACCAGGTCGTGAAGGTCTGGGTCCGCCACGACATTCCCGAGGGATCGGCCCGTCAGTTCCTGCCGAGCATCGACCTCGTGCGCACCCGCAACACCGGCGTGTCGTTCGGGATCCTCAACAGCGCCCCGCCGTGGGTCGTCGGCCTCGTGAGCACCGTGGCGCTCGTCGCCGTGCTGTCGCTCGTGTTCGGGCTCCTGCCCGGCCGGGTCCGGCAGTTCGCCGCGGCGCTGATCGTCGGCGGCGCCCTCGGCAACCTCATCGACCGGATCGCCCTCGGCTCGGTGACCGACTTCCTCGACCTGCCGTTGCTGCCGCCCTGCAACGTCGCCGACATCGCGATCACGTTCGGGGCGATCGCCATGGCGATCGGCCTGCTCCTGTCCGGGATCTCCGAACGCACCACCGCTCAGGCGGGAGACGAAGCATGAGCACCACCGAAGAACTCCGCGAACAGGTCGCCGGTCCGGACGACGACGGTGTCCGCCTCGACCGCTTCGTCGCCGGGCTGCTCGAATCGCGGGCGCAGGCGCAGAAGGCCATCGCCGACGGCCGCGTGAAGGTCAACGGCGAGCGCGTCGTGAAATCCCGGGCCGTGCTCTCCGGCCAGCGTGTTTCGGTGCTCGTCCCGGCCGACAAGCCCGTCGCCACGATCTCGCCGGAGCAGTCCGACGTGCCGATCGTGTTCCAGGACGACACCATCGTGGTGGTCGACAAGCCGGCCGGCATGGTCGTGCACCCGGCGCCCGGCCACCGCGGCGTCACGCTCGTCGAGGCGCTCGGCGGGCGCACGGCCGGTGGCTCGGAGGATCGGCCGGGCGTGGTCCATCGCCTCGACCGCGACACCAGCGGGCTGCTGGTCCTCGCCCGTTCGGACTCGGCACTGCGCACGCTCCAGGCCGCACTGTCGGAGCGCCGGATCAAGCGCGAGTACCTCGCGCTCGTCCAGGGCACGCCGCCCGCGCGCACCGGCACGATCGACGCCCCGATCGGCCGCGACCCGCGCGACCGCACCCGCATGGCGATCGACGGCGACTCGCCGCGCGAGGCCACGACCCATTTCTCGGTCCTCGAGCACCTGGGACTCACCACGTTCCTGGCCGTTACCCTCGACACCGGGCGCACCCACCAGATCCGCGTGCACCTGGAAGCGATCGGGCATCCGGTCGTCGGCGATCCGACCTACGGCGAGGGTGCCGCGTACGGCCTCGACCGCCAGTGGCTGCACGCCACACGGCTCACGCTGGAGCATCCGGTGACGGGCGAGGAGCTCGTGTTGGAATCGGCACCCCCGGCGGACCTCGAGCGGGCGCTGGCCGCAGCGCGCGCAGACGCCTCGGTCGTCTAGACTCCCGACCGTTCATTCCCTACCCGGGGAGTCAACGGCCTTTGCGCGGTCCTGCTGGCGATCAAGCCCAGTGCGCGCTCCCGCCGTCCCCGGCTCATCTCCACACGCACGCGGCACACGCTCTCGCCGCGAAAGGACACCATCGCCATGCCCGCGATCGATCTCAAGAGCCTGCTCCAGGCCGGCGTCCACTTCGGACACCAGACCCGCCGTTGGAACCCGAAGATGCGCCGCTTCATCCACGGTGAGATGGACGGCATCTACATCATCGACCTCCTCAAGACCGAGAAGGCCCTCCTCGACGCGCAGGAGTTCGCCTCGGCGCTCGCGCATCGCGGCGGCAAGATCATGTTCGTCGGCACCAAGAAGCAGGCGAAGGACTCGATCGAGGCCCACGCCAAGGCCGCGGGCATGCCGTACGTGCAGAACCGCTGGCTCGGCGGTCTGCTCACCAACTTCGGCACCATCCAGGGCCGCATCAAGCGCCTCCACGACCTCGAGCGTTACGAGAAGGAAGGCCAGCTCCAGCTCCTCCCGACGCGTGAGCGCCTCGCGGCCCAGGCCGACCTCGCCAAGCTCCGCAGCAACCTCGGCGGCGCCTCCTCGCTGACGCGCCTCCCGGACGCCATCTTCATCGTCGACCTCAAGGCCGAGGCGATCGCCGTGCAGGAGGCCCAGCGCCTCCGCATCCCGATCATCGGGCTCGTCGACACCAACTGCGACCCGGACGGCATCGACATCGTCGTCCCGGGCAACGACGACTCGCTGCAGTCGTGCGACCTCATCATCAAGGCGATCGGCGACGTCGTCGCCGAGGGCAACGCCCACTTCCGCGAGCAGGAGGAGCTCCGCCAGAAGCGCGAGGCCGAGGAGCGCGCCGCCCGCGAGGCCGCCGAGCGCGCCCGCCGCGAGGCCGAGGCCGCTGCACGCAAGCAGGCCGAGGAAGAGGCTGCGGCTGCCGCCGCCGCCGCGGCTCCGGCTGCTGCCGAGGGTGCTGCTGCTCCCGCCGCCGCAACCCCCGAGGGCGAGCGACCCGACCGCGATG
>JAVHXX010000153.1 GCA_031119595.1 Patulibacter sp.
TGGTGGGGCGAGCAGGTGCCGAGCGGGTTGTCCCCGGCCGCGCGCGTCGCGCTCCGCAAGTTCGGCGAGCCAGGCGCTCGCCGCCGTGAGCCCCAAGGTGACGCTGACGACCGATCCGACGCAAGACCGCACCGACCGCTACGGGCGGCTGCTGGCGTATGTCGCCCCGGCCGCCGGCGGCGAGAGCTTCCAGGCCCGCCTGGTCGCCGGCGGCTGGGCGCTGGTCTACCGCTTCAACAAGACGCACCCGCCGCAGCGCGCCGGCCAGTACGACCACCTCGCCAGCCGCGCTCGTGCCGCAGATCGCGGCGTCTGGCGACTCTGCGGCGGCTTCCACAAGCGCCTCGCGCGCTAGGGCGACTGCACCTCAAGCGCGATCGTCGCCACCAGGTCGGTCCGCGTGAACTGCGCCGATCGCGCGCCGTTGAGCCTGACGCCGCACACCACGGCCGGCACGTGGAACCGCAGCGCACCGTCGGCCGCGACGATCGCGTAGCCCGCGCCGTCATCGACCAATCGACCGCGCATCGCAGCGACCAGGTCGCCGGCCGCGGTCTCGAGGTGCGCGGACATAGGCCAGTGCGTGTGCGCATCGAGCCAGGCCACCAGCTCCTCACGGCATCGATCGACGTCGGCGAGAGAGGCAGGTGCGTCGGTCACGGTGGGGGAGGAGAGGTGGGCAGCAGGCCGCGCGCTCGAGCCGGCGGTGTGGGCCCTCTGCTGTGGGTCCACACCGCCGGCGCGAGCAACCCGGGTCCGAGATCTCCCCCAAGAGTCCCGATCCCCGGTAGTGATCGCCTCGCGGCGCCCACTACTTCTTCCTGGTCGCAGCCCACCGGTTTGTGACGAACCCGGCCCGGCATGGCGCGTACGCGCTGCGCCCCGGACGGCCGCCCGGAGCCGTGGCTAGGGTCCGTCGATCGGAGCTGCGCTCCGGACCGTGCCGAACCCCACCGAGGACCCATGAAGATCGACCCCGAGACGCTGCTCGCCGACCTGCTCGAGCACGCCGAGCAGCTGCGCCCGCGCGTCGCGCAGCTTGTCGAGGAGCTGCAGCGCGTCGACGCGGCCGTGGCAGCACTGCAAGCGCCCGCCGAGCCGCCCGCGTCGCCGAGCGGCGGCCGCGGCGAGATCCGCGAGCGCGTGCTGCAGGCCGTCGTGGATTCGCCGGGCGCTCGCCTCTCGGAGATCACGCGCGCCGCCGGCGTGGCGCCGATGACCGCGAGCAGCCACCTGCGAGCGCTGCAAGAGGCCGGCGTCGTCGATGTCGACAACAAGCGCTGGACCGTGCGCCCCAGCTGACCGGCACGCGGCGGCCTGTCGTTCGCCGCCCGGTTGCGGTTGCGGCGAACGACAAGGCCGCGGCCCACCGGGGGAACGCGTCGCCGAGGACGCGAGGGCCAGGCCACAACGTAACCGGTTGCTTGCCGGTCGTCACGCCGAAGCGGAAGTGCCGCTCAGTTCGCGCATCTGGCAGCCGGTGATGAACCACGGGCCCGAGCTCGGCCTCGAGCTGGCGTCCGGACTGTTGCCAGGTGAGCACCCGCGCGGCGGGGTAGGGTGGTGGCGTTCTTGTGCAGACGCCGGTGGGGGCCGGTGCGCACGCTCCCCCAAGGAACTCCGGCGCCGGGCGCCGCGGCGGAACCGACAGGGTGGGGCCGCGGCGCCCAGCCGATTCGCGCCCCGGCCCCGAGGGGGGCGAATTTCTCCTCGCCGAGCCCTCTTATAGGTATGGGCTCGATTCAGACGACGATCTTCGAGGGCGACCAGGTCGCCGCGATCTGCGACCCTGTGCGCGCATGGATCGCGCCGTGGGTGCTCGCGCGGCCCCACGCGGACGAGCTGCGCCGACGCGTGGCGTGGCGGTGCATGGTCGCGGGCGCGATCGCGCGCGGCGATGTCCCCGGCCCCTACAGCGACGCGCTCGCCGACGCCGCGGCCGCAGTCCTCAAACACAAACGCCCCGATCCGAGGACCGAGGCGCCTGCTGCACGGTGAGGCCGAGGGCATCACTGTTGCTGTTGACACGACGAAGGGTAGCGCGACGACCCAGCACCGTCGAGCGGGGGAGGGCGGGCCGCCGAGTTTCCCCGACGACCCTGGCCCCTGCGGCTACTGGCGCCAGATTCGTTCAAGAACGATCAGAACCAGCAGCAGCAGTGTCAACAGCAACAGCGATTGCATGAGCCTCACCCCCTTTCTCAGCCGACCGACTCGAAAGCAAGTCGGCTGACCAGAGGGTGAAACGCACGGTCGCAATGCGCTAACACGCCGATTCTATCAGTCGCACAACGCGAAGTGTAAAAACTTTGACGCAAACCCACGAATCGCGCGCGTGCAGTGAGACACTTTATAGCACTGCATTTAGTCAACAATGGAAGTGCAAATGTCTACGAAAACGGTAAGCGAAGAAGCGGCGCGCGATCGGCTCCGCCACCTGAGCGCCGCCGTCGAGCAGTGGCGCGGTGGCGTGGAGTGGATGCTCGACCCCGAAGACCTGGAGCCCCCGCCCGGACCGTTGCCGCGGTGGGCGGGGATCTCCACCGACGGCCGCGGGCTCGGCGTAACCGTCAGTGATGACCGCGCGGCGATCGTCGCCTCGATGACCGACGACGTCACCGACATCGACGCGGGTCGCTGGGTCCCGATGGAGCTGGTCGACCTCGACAACGGCGACGGGCGCGACATCAGCGCGGCGGTCACCGTCGCCGACCCGTGGGCACCGCCCCGGAGCGGGGTGGAGGTCGAGTGCCAGGACACCGGCCTGCGCGTGGCGATCGGTCGCCGCGATGAGGAGCACGGCCGCGAGCCGTTCGTGCAGATCGACACCGACAACCAGCCGGGCCCGCTCGGCATCCTCGGCCCCAAGCTCGCCGTATTCATCAACGACTCCGACCTCTACGACGGCACCGACTACGGCCTCAGTCACCCGAGCAGCGAAGACGTCGTCACCGTTCCGGCGCAGCTCGCCGGGTTCCTCGCCGAGGTCCTGCGCGAGCACCCCGCAGACCAGGTCACCGGTGCCGCGCTGGACGCCCTGGTCGACGCGATCGGCGGCCGCGAGCGCGCTGAGGACCTCGCCGCCCGCTACGACCGAGACGCCTAGTCCCCGGGAACGACGAGGGCCCCGACCAAAGCCGGGGCCCTCGCGAAGGGTCAAGAGCCCGAACCGGGCTCCGTCGCCGAATGCACGGCCGACGATACCAGCGGCGCCGGGGCGTCCCAAACCAACCGCCAGCAGGGGCGCAGCGCCCGCGAATCTCACCGAGAGGGGGAGACCCAAAGCGCGGTAGTTGCAATGCGCCTAAATGCAAAATAGCCGAGTAAATACGGCGCAATTCGGAAACTAGGGCTATCAAATTTGATAGGCTATAGGTGCGGGTCCGGCGCTTCCGGACAACCCCGATGAAAGGAACGTCGCCGAATGCAACGGACGTCCACCATCACTGAGCAGCAGGCCACGGTGCCGGTGCTGCGAGCCCCGAAGGTGCTCCTGTTGGAGCCTCGCGAGGAGGTCGCCAAGGCGATCGCGGACGGGCTGACCGCCGACGACATGGAGGTCTGCGTCGCCGCGACTGCAGCGCAGGCCGCGAGTCGCCTTCGCAGCGGATCTCCCGATGTGGCGATCGTGCGGGTAGAGCTCGCCGAGGCCACCGGATACACGGTCGTGGATCGCCTGCGGGAACTGCGGGTGCTCGCCGAGCGGTGCCAGGTCATCGCGATCAGCGAGAACGCGTCCCCGATCGATCGCGTCCGCGCGCTGAGCCGGGGGTGCGTGGACTTCCTCGCGCTGCCGCTCTACTACCCCGAGCTGCACGCCCGGGTCCAGCTGGCCCTGTCTCGCAACGCCGCCACCGGCGCCGAGCGGGTCGAGGCGATCGAGGTCCTGGGTGGCTTGCGGATCGACCCTCGCAGCATGGAAGTCCACGTTAACGGCCAGGCCGTGACGCTCTCGGGCAAGGAATGGGCGCTGCTCGTCGCGCTCGTCCGCGACCCGACGCGGGTGATGACGAAGGCCGAGCTGCTGCGCGACGTGTGGGGCTTCGCCTCGCCCGGCCGCACGCGAACGCTCGACAGCCACGCGTGCCGCCTACGCAACAAGCTCGCCGCCGTCGGCGGCGACTACATCCACAACCAGTGGAGCGTCGGGTACCGGCTGCTGCCGGTCTCACCGCTCTAGATCCAGACCACCACGGCGGGGCGGCACCAGTCGCCCCGCCGCCGGGTGGCACGACACGGGGGAGGCCCCGAAATGATCACGACCAACCAACTCATGCGCCCGATCCTCGAGACCGCGGCCGCCACCGCATGGCGGCTGCGCCGCCGCCTGCACGACCTGCACCCGCAGACCACGTTCCAGGTCACGACCAAGCGACCTCGAGGCGTCGCCGAGCTGCACGTCTCATGGACCGGCGGACCGACCGCCGAGACGATCGCGAGCGTCGCCGAGGTGTTCGCGCGAACCGTCGACGGCCGTCAGGCCGACGCCACCCTGTGGGCCGACGCCCACGGGAACGTCGCGCTGATCTACCCCGGCGCCGAGCACGTGCGGCTACGCCGCCGCTCACGTCAATGACCACGCCCAAACGCATCCGTTGGGAGTGTCCGGCCGGTGAGCATCCGGCCGTCCTTGGCTCCCGCAGGCCACGCGCCGAGGCGACCGTCAGGTTTTGCCTGCCGTGCTCCCAGCGAGCCGGACACCTGGTGCGCCGGACCGCACCGGTCCTTGAGCGCGAGCGAGCCGCCGCCGCAGCCAAGGCGACAGCCAAACGAGCGGCCGCCGCCGATCGCGCGACAGCCGTCGCGGCCGCGCGCCTGACCGTGATGTGCGACGACGGCGACCAGGTCCGCGTCGACGAGCTGCTCGCCGAGCTGTGCAAGCTCGACGCGGTCAAGACCGCGCGTCAGCAGAGCGGCAAGCGCGCGTGGGGGTGGCCGGATCTCAAGCTCGTACGCCGCACCCGGTACGGGCCGCACACCGGCGGTCGCGCGTGGCCGTCGGACTACCGCATGACGATCAACGTCGGCCCTGGACCGACCGAGCGCGAAGGCCTGGAGGAGACAGTCATGCACGAGCTGATCCACTGCGTCCTTCCCGACGAGGAGGCCCACGGCGACTTGTTCCGCTTCACGCTGCGCAAGGCCGCGCGCGAGCGCTGGCCCGGCATCGTCCTACCTCCCAACGAGGGCGAGGTCTACGCGATGTGCCGCGCGATCAAGAGCGCCGCGCGCGAGCTGCGAGCCACCGGATGACGGTCGCTGCCGCAGCACGCGAGAATGCGGCCATGAGTCCAGGTCCGCGGAGCGTCACCGTCACCACCCGAGCCCGGGATGTGCTCGCTACGCACCAGCGCCGCGTCGCCGAGGTCGACGCGATCGCCGACCGCGAGCGCGCGTCGATGTACGACGCGATCGCCACGCTGATCGCCGCCGGTGAGCTGACCGTGGAGGCCGCCGCCGCGCAGCTTGAAACCAGCACCGCGACGCTCAACCGAGCGCTGGCCGCGCGACGCCGCGCGAAGGCGGACGCCAGCTAAGCGTTGGCGCCGGCCGACTACTCGTCGCTGGCTGGCGACTCACCGCCGGCGCCGTTGGCCGGCGCGACGCGACCGGGGGAGCGACGACGCGCGCGCGTGCCCGGCTTGTGGAACCCGAGCTTGCCGAGTTCGGCGTCCGTCCACCCGTTCTTCGTCGCGGCCGCGTAGCGCTTGGCGCGCTCGGTCTGCACCGCGCTCAGGCGCTCGGTCAGGTCGGCTTCCTCGCGCGTGATCTCATCCAGCGCGGTCACGGACTGCACGCGCCCTTCGAGCAGCTGCCGGGCTGCGGATTCAACGTCGCTGTGCTGACTGGTGGTGCTCATGGCGGCGATCCTAACGGGCTCGCCGACGGTCAGCTACGGCGCGACCTCATTGCACGATCGAGCGCGACCTGTTCGGCGAACGTCTCGACATCATCGCGCGTCCACAGCCGCCGCCCGTCGACCTCGACCCACGCCGGTGCGTACGTCGCAAGCTCGCCATGTGATCCGCTGCCCGGCTCGCACCAGCGCGCAAGCTGCTTGCGGTGACAGCCGACCATCTCGCACGCCGTCGTCACGCCGACCAGCGGCGGAAGGCGTGGCGTTGTCCAAGGTGATCGCGGCATCTTCAACGTCACCTTAGGTGACATTCCGTCGCGAAGCGAGCCGCGCCGCGTGCGGCGTTATCGGCGGCGAGGCACACCGCTCGGAGGCCGCTCGCTGCTGCCTGGCAGGAGGTAGTCCAGGGCGCATGCGGCGCGGGGGAGCTGCAGGCGCTCGCACGCGGCGCCGAGCGCAGTGATCGCGTCGAGGTCGGGCAGCTCGTCGAGTGCGTCGATGACCTCGCGCAGATCCGAGAGCGTGGGGGAGCGACCGCCTGTTAGGTAGCGCACCGCCCACCGCCTGGCCGACGCGTCGAACCGCGCTGCGTCGCGCTCGTCCGCGGCCGTCAGCACCACAATCGCGAGCGCATGATCGAGCGGCAACGACGACAGCTCATGCGCCGTGGCCCAGGCCGTCACCAGGTCGCCGCGCTCCAGCGCTCGTTCGAGCCACACGATCGATGAACCCTTGATGGACATAGGCGAACATATGTTCGCACAGACGGCCGACATGTCGACGATCGCCGCGACCGGCGAGCGAGGCGCACCGCTCATGGCCGCGAGGCCAAGGCCACCCCCGACGATATATCGCTGGGCCCAGGCCGAGCGATTGATTCGGCCGCCAAGGCGTCCTGCTCGACGGCTGCGCCGTCTTCTCACACAGTTGCACCCCTGGTGCGGGTGGTAGCCTGTGGCCGTGCTGAAAGTGACCAAGATGGGCCTCGGTCAGCAGGAGTACTTCGAGAAGTCCGTTGCCAAGGGGATGGACGACTACTACTCCGGCAAGGGCGAGCGGCCGGGCGAGTGGCACGGCCGCTTGGCGACGGAGCTCGGCCTCGAGGGCACCGTCTCGGCCGCGCAGTTCAACGCGTTGTTGGCTGGCTTGGACCCGCGCGATCCGGAGCGGCTGCCGTCGCTGGCGGACCCGAAGAACGAACGAAAGGTCGCGGCGTACGACCTGACGTTCTCGGCACCCAAGTCGGTGTCGGTGCTCGCCGTGGTGTCGGAGCTGCCGGTGCGGCGTGAGCTTCACGCCGCGCACGAGTCAGCGGTGAGGGCGGCGCTTGAGTTCGTGCAGGACGAGGCTGCGCGGGTGCGGCGAGGCAAGGGCGGACTGACCGTCGAGAGGGCGCCGGGGATCGTCGCGGCGGCGTACCGCCACCGCATGAGCCGCGCGCAAGATCCGCACCTGCACACGCACGTCGTCACCGCGGCGATCGCGCCCGGCAAGGATGGTCGGTGGACGGCGCTCGACGCACGTCCGCTGTACCGCATGGCCAAAGCGGCAGGAACGATCTACCAGGCGCACCTGCGCGCCGAGGTCGGCGAGCGTCTGGGTCTGACGTGGCGCGAGCCTGTCGCGGGACTCGCCGAGCTTGAGGGCATCGACCAGGCCGTGCTTGACGAGTTTTCAAAGCGCCGACAGGCGCTTCGCAAGGCCGCGCTGGAGCAGGGCCTCAAGCTCGATGATCTGACGATCGGCAAGCGCGAAGTGCTCGCCCTTGCGACGCGCGAAGCGAAGCAGGCGGTCGACGAGTACCCGTGGCGTGAGGGCGTGCGAGCGCGCGCCGCTGAGCACGGTCTGACGTTCCAGGCGATCGAGCAGCTCGTCGACGGTCGCGCGCCGATCATGGAAGCCGGTGAGGGCGTGGGGGAGACGCTCGACCAGCTCGCCGGGCAGTCCGGCCTGACGCATATGAGCACCGCCTTCGAGCGGCCCGACGCGATCATCGGCGTGGCCGGCGCGAGGCGGGAAGGGATGCGCGCACCGCGCGTCCTGGCCGCCACCGAACGGCTCCTGGGCCGTGGCGACGTGTTCGCCGTGCACGGCAGTCAGCTGGACCCGCGGTGGACGACGGCGGAGCTGGTCGCGGCGGAGCAGCGGCTCATCGCGGACGCGATCGGGCGGGCCGGTGATGGCTCGGGCAAGCTCGCCGCGCAGGCGGTCGAGCGCGCGATCGACCGCTCCGATCGCGTGCCCGGTGACGAGCAGCGCGCCGCGGTCATCGGTGTCACGACGTCGGGGAACGGGGTGGACGTGATCGAGGCGCGCGCCGGCACCGGCAAGACGTTCTTGGCAGGCCTGATCCGCGAGGCCTATGAGGCACACGGCGTCGGCGTGATCGGCACCGCTCCGACCGGCGCAGCGGCGCGCGAGCTGACCGAAGGCGCCGGCATCCGATCGTGGACGATCCACGCACTGCTGTCAGAGATCGAACGGTTCGACGGCCTGACGCCCGGCACGGTCGTGGTGCTCGATGAGGCCGGCATGGCCGACACGCGGCACGCCGAACGACTGCTGGTCGAAGCGCGCAAGGCGGGGGCGAAGGTCATCGCGATCGGCGACTCCGGGCAGCTGCCGTCGGTGCAGGCCGGCGGGTGGCTCAAGGCGGTCGGCGACCAGGTCGGCCGCCACGAGATCACCGAGACCAGGCGTCAGAGCGATGCGGCCGAGCGACGCGCGCTCGGCGCGCTTCATGCCGGCGTCCCGCAGGTCTGGCTCGGGTTCGCCGAACGCAGCGATCGCCTCGAGCTGTTCAACGAGGACGAGCCCGCGATCGCCAAGGCGATCGACACGTGGACGGCCGCCGTCGCCGAGTACGGCGTCGACGAGGCCGTACTCATCTCGCGCGACAACGCGATGCGCACGCTCCTGAACGCCGGCGCACGCCAGCACTGGGACGAGCAGGGCCGCCTGGGCAAGCGCGTCGACTTCGGACCGATCGAACTCGCGGAGGGCGACCGCGTCATTTGCCGCCGCAACGACGCCCGGCACGACGTCGACAACGGCACCCGCGGCACGATCCGCGCCGTCCACGAGGACCACGTCGTGCTCGAGGTCAAGCACGGCGTCGTTCGCGAGCTGCCGGCGTCCTACGTCGCCGAGCACGTCGAGCACGCCTACGCGCTGACCGGCCACGGCATGCAGGGCTCCACGGTCAAGTGGGCGGGCGTCGTCGCCACCCCCGAACACCTGACCCGCGGGTGGAGCTACACGGCGCTCAGCCGGGCGCAGGAGACGACGATGCTGTTCGTCAGTGACGAAGGCCCAGAGCGCGACCCGAACCTCGAGCAGGAAGGTCCGGAGCTGGCCAAGGAGCGCGATCACTCCACGAC
>JAVHXX010000154.1 GCA_031119595.1 Patulibacter sp.
CCCCGACGACGACCCGCACCGGCGCGCCCGGCGCGCCGGGCGGCCGCGCGACCTCCGCCGGGGTGGCGGACCGCACGTGCACGGCCACCAGCCGCTGCCGCACGAGACGGCATGCCGCCTGGTTCGGCTCGGCACAGCGCAGGTCGACGGTGCCGGCGCGGCCGTCGAAGCCACCGACCAGTGGGGCGGGGAACGATCCGACGACCGCGGGCGTCTCGCCCGGGGCGGCCTCGGAGGCGCCACGATCCCACCAGACCCGGTCGCCGTCGCGCAGGCGCCAGGCCGCAGCGCCGCGGTCGGCGGCGACGCCGTCGACCCAGAAGAACCAGTCGCCGTCGGCGGCGGCCCCGGAGCCCGCGATCGAGGTGACGAACTGGCCGCCGTACTTCGTCTTCACGGTGGTGTTGCGTTGCAGGAGCCGCAGCACCGTGTCCTCACCGCCGGTCGCCGGATGCGGCCGGTCGAGCAGGACCTCGTTCCCGTGCCCCACGGTGACGGTGAGGGTGACGCCCGTCGCCGGGGTGCCGGCGCCGAGCCCGCACCCCGCCAGCGGCGCGAGCGCGACGACCGCCGCCGTCGCACCGCCGCGCCGCAGGTGACCTACTGGCAGGCTTCGCACTCTCCGCCGTTCATCATCGCCTCGATCGAGCACGCCTGGGCGGCGGTGAGCCCGTCGTTGTCGAGGTCCGCCTCGACCGGCGGGGCGGCCTCGACGGGGGCGACCGCCGTGGCCGTGGCCGTTCCGCTCGACGGCAGCGGCGCCGCGGGATCGATGAGGCCGGTGGTGTCGGTGCCCACGGCGACGACCGCCTCGGTCGCCGCCGGCACCGGCGCCGCGACGGCGACCTTCGCGACGGTCGCCTTCTCGATCGACGAGGCGCCGAGGGTGCGCAGGTAGTACGTGGTCTTGAGGCCCGAGCGCCACGCGTGGCGGTACATGTGGCTCATCGCCTTCATGTCCGGGGCGGGCAGGAACAGGTTCAGCGACTGGCTCTGGTCGATCCACTTCTGGCGGGCGGCGGCAGCGTCGATGAGCCAGTGGCTGTCGATCTGGAAGGCCGTGCGGTACCGCTCCTTGAGGGCGGTCGGGATCGCGTCGATCTCGGTGAGATCGCCGTCGTGGGCCTTGATCGATTCGGCGAGCCCGCGGTTCCAGATGCCGAGCCCCTTGAGGTCGGCGACGAGGAACGGGTTCAGGATCACGAAGTCGCCCGACAGGTTCGACTTCGCGAACAGGTTCTTGTACATCGGCTCGATGCACGGCGACGTGCCCATGATGTTCGCGATGGTCGCCGTCGGGGCGATCGCGAGCACGTTGCTGTTGCGCATGCCCTGCGCCGCGATCTTCGCCCGCACCGGGCCCCAGTCGAGCACGCCGCCGCGGGCGACGTCGATGGCTTCGCCGCGCTCGCCGGCCAGCAGGTCGATCGTGTCCTGCGGGAGCAGGC
Source organism: Patulibacter sp. (assembly GCA_031119595.1). Taxonomy (GTDB): domain Bacteria; phylum Actinomycetota; class Thermoleophilia; order Solirubrobacterales; family Solirubrobacteraceae; genus JAGIBJ01. The sequence goes on from JAVHXX010000154.1 coordinate 1,449, forward strand.
CGCGGTCCCACTTGGAGCCCGCGTAGGACCGGTAGGTGCCACGCTCGGCCGCGAGGTCGCTCGAGGCTTCGTACGCGAAGAGCGCGATCGCCTCCATCATCTCGTCGGAGAACGCGACGGCCTCGGGCGACCCGAACGCGATCCCCTTGCGGTAGAGCGCGTACTGCAGGCCCATCACACCGAGGCCGACCGGCCGGTGACGCTCGTTCGCAGTGCGCGTGGCGGTCGTCGGATAGAAGTTCACGTCGATCACGTTGTCGAGCGCGCGCACCGCCACGCGGATCGTCTCGCGGAGCTTGTCGAGGTCGAGCTGCAGGTCGGCGGTGAGGTGCTCGTCGATCACGACCGAGCCGAGGTTGCACACCGCGGTCTCGTCGACGCCCGTGTTGAGCGTGATCTCGGTGCAGAGGTTGCTCGAGTGCACGACGCCGGCGTGGTCCTGCGGCGAGCGCAGGTTGCACGGATCCTTGAACGTGATCCACGGGTGGCCCGTCTCGAAGAGCATCTTCAGCATCGCCTTCCAGAGGTCGATCGCCGGGATCTGCTCGCCGTGGAGCGCACCCGCCGCGACGAGCGACTCGTAGTGCTCGTACCGCTCCTCGAACCGCTTGCCGTAGAGGTCGTGGAGGTCCGGGACGTCGGAGGAACGGAAGAGCGTCCAGAGCTGGCGGGCCTCCATCCGCTTCATGAACAGGTCCGGGATCCAGTTCGCCGTGTTCATGTCGTGGGTGCGGCGGCGGTCGTCGCCGGTGTTCTTGCGCAGCTCGAGGAACTCGCGGATGTCGTTGTGCCAGACCTCGAGGTAGGCGCAGCCCGCACCGGCGCGCTTGCCGCCCTGGTTCACGGCCACGAGCTGGTCGTTGTGGAGCTTGAGGAACGGCACCACGCCCTGGCTCTCGCCGTTCGTCGACCCGATGTGCGAGCCGGTGCCGCGCACCGCGGTCCACGAACCGCCGAGGCCGCCCGCGTACTTGCTGCACATCGCGTTCTCGGCGATGCCGCGCTGCATGATCGAGTCGAGGGTGTCGTCGACCTTGTAGAGGAAGCACGAGCTCAGCTGCGAGTGGGGCGTGCCGGCGTTGAACAGGGTCGGCGTCGACGAGCAGAACCGGCGGCCCGCGTACATGCGGTAGAGGTCGAGCACGCGCGCCTCGCGGTCGGTCGCGGGATCCTCGCCCAGGCCGATGCCCATGGCGACGCGCATCCAGAACAGCTGCGGCGTCTCGATGCGGCGGTGCGCGGCGGCGTCCGTCTTGTCGATCAGCAGGTAGCGGTCGTAGAGCGTCTGCAGGCCGAGGAAGTCGAAGGCGAGGTCGGCGGCCGGGTCGAGCTCGGCGGCGAGCCGCGGCAGGTCGTAGTCGAGCAGGCGCGCGTCGATGCGGCCGATCGATGCGCCGTGGCGCAGGTTCGTCTCGAGGGCGGTCGCGTGCGCGGCGGGCAGACCGTCGATGCCGTCGGCGACGATGTCCCAGTCGAGCGCCTCCTCGTACGCGAACGTGAGCAGGATGCGCCCGGCGAAGGCCGAGTACTCCGAGTCGCGTTCGACGAGCGAGCGGGCGTTGAGGATCGCGAGCGTGCGCAGCTCGGACTGCGGGATGCCCGGACGGATCGAGCGGCGCAGTTCGCGCTCCAGCTCCTGCGGCGTGGCATCGATGTCGAGGTCCGTCGACGCGAACGCGATCCGGGCGACGAGGTCGCGGCCGTCCCACTCCAGCTCGGTCCCGTCGGCGGCGAGCACCGGGATCGGCGGGAATTCGGGCTCGGGGATCCGGGGGAGGGTTGCGTCGGGCGACGCCACGGTGGTCGGCGCGGCGGCGGGCGCCGGCGCGTCGATCGTGAGCTGGCCCGAGCCGGTGACCGACGCCTCCTGCGCGCGGAGCATCGCGCGCTCGGCGCGGTAGACGATGTAGCGCTCGGCCACCCGCATGTGGCCCGCGAGCATGAGCTCCTCCTGCACGAGGTCCTGGACCGTCTCGACCTGCACGAACGGCTGCCCGAGCGCCTGCGCGCGCTCGGTGACCCGCGCGGTGATCGCGGCGGCCGGCTCCGAGTCGGCGGAGATCGAGAGGAACGCGTTCCGGATCGCGGCCTCGATCTTCGAGGCGTCCCAGGCGACGACCGCGCCGGAGCGGCGTACCAGCCGCAGCCCGGCACTCGCCGCCGCGGCGACGGGCGTGGCCGCGGCGGCGACCGTCGCCGGGTCCTCGGTGGCGGCGCGGCGCAGCACGAGCGCCTTGGCGACCTCGAACTGGCCGGCTTCGATCAGCTGCGCCTCGACGAGGGCCGAGATGTCGTGCTCGGAGATGCGGCCCTCCGAGAGGCCGCCGTCGACGAGCCGTTCGCAGACGCGCTTCGTGATCGAGGCGACGATCGCGCGGCCCGAGGCGGTGTCGGCGCGGCCCTCGCCCTCGGCGATCGCGAGCGTGGTGAGGGCGTCGGCGACCATGCGGGCGGCGACCTCGGGCTGGAATTGCGCGTCGCCGCCGTCGGGGCCCGTGACCTTCAGGCCGAGGTCGCGGTAGATCGAGAACGACGGCCCGGCGGCGAGCGCGGGGGCCACGTCGAACGGCGGCCGGGATGCGGCGGGCGCCGCGGCGGCCGCCTTGAGGTCGAGGTCGCGGAGGAGGTCGGAGAAATCGAGCACGGGGATCAGGTCCTGGAGAAGGGAAGGGCGGGCGGCGGCGGTCGGGGCCGACGCTCGGAGAACGCGGGTCGGGCGGCCTAGAGGTCGTCGTCGGAGACGGCCACGAGCGAGCTGGCCTTCTGGTACTCCGTGACGCGGCCCTCGAAGAAGTTCTGCTCCTTGCGGACGTCCATGAGCTCGGCGAGCCAGGGGAGGGGGTTCTCGATCCCGCCGACGAGCGGGGCCAGCCCGACGCTCTCGAGGCGGCGGTCGGCGATGTAGTCGATGTAGGTCGAGAACTCGTCCGCCGAGAGCCCGACGCCCTCCACGGGCAGGCAGTCGGCGATGAAGGCCTGCTCGAGCTCGACCGCCTCGGCCATCAGGCCGCGCAGCTCCTCACGGAACTCGGGGGTCCAGATCTCGGGGTTCTCCGCGACGAGCTCCAGGAGCAGCCGGCGGAACACCTCGATGTGGTTGGACTCGTCGCGCAGGGTGTAGCGGAACATCGTCCCGATGCCGGGCAGCTTCCCCTGGCGGTAGAGGCTGAGGATCATCCCGAACAGCCCGTAGAACTGGGTGCCCTCCATGCACTGCCCGAACACGAAGATGTTCTTCGCGAGCAGCTGGCGGTCCGCGACCGAGTCCATGTCGAGGTCGCGACGGAGGTCCTTGCTGACCCGCGTCACGAAGGCGTTCTTGGCGGTGATCGTGGGGATGTCCTCGAACATCGCCTCGCACTCGTGCGGGTCGATCCCGAGCGAGCTGATCATGTAGAGCAGCGAGTCGGCGTGGATGTTCTCCTCGTGGGCGTGGCGGCCGAGCACGAGCTTGAGCTCGGAGGCCGTCGCGAGCTGGCGCACCACGTGGAGGACGTTGTCGCCGACGATCCCCTCGGCGGCCGAGAAGTACCCGATGCCCATCCGTACGATCCACCGGTCGATGTCGGTGAGGGCGCGGGCGTCGCGCCACTGCTCGACGTCCTTGCCCATCGGGACGTCCTCCGGCTCCCAGTGGTTCGCCTTCATCGTGCGGTACAGCTCGTAGGCCCACGTGTAGCGCAGCGGCAGGAGGTTGAACGTCATCGTCTCCCGGCCGCCGATGACGCGCTTGGCGGCCAGGGCCGCCTCGGCCTTGGTCTGGTCGAGGACGAAGGTCCGGGGCCCGATCGAATAGCTCTTCTGCACTTGCTGCTCCTCCGGCGGAAGCGGGGCGGAGCAGGTGCGGGGTCACCGACGACCCGCGGCAGCGCGCGGACCGGAGGCTGCCCGTCCTTCCTCCGAGGACGTACGACAGACGCGGGAGCAGTCGACCGGGCTCGCCTCCACGCAGGAGGACCACCGTTGCGGGACAGCGCCGGGATCACACCGGACTTCGCTGACTTCCACGCCCCTCACCGATCGGTGAGGACTGCCATGAACGTACGCCCGTCTCCGGACGGCTTCAAGGAAACGCGGAGGGTGCAGGAAGAGTCGGTCCGCGGCGCCCCGGGCGGATCGCACACTCGCCTCCCCGGCGCGTGTCCGGTACGGTCTGCGGCGAGTCGATCACCCCCGCATGGGGTCAGGGAATCCGGTCTGAATCCGGAGCTGACGCGCAGCGGTAGGGATGTGGACCCGGTCACCAGAGCCACTGGACCTCACGGTCTGGGAAGGCGACCGAACCGTCCGACGCATCCGAGCCCGAAGACCTGTCGACTCGCCGCCGGGGACCACCCGGCGGGTCCGACAACTGCGACCTCGCGAATGGGTCGCCGGCAAAGGAAGTCATTCCATGGCACGCACCGCTGTGCTCGGTCTCCCCCGTATCGGGGCCGACCGCGAACTCAAGACCGCCCTCGAAGCCCACTGGGCCGGGACCATCACCTCCGACGAGCTCCAGGAGGTCGCCCGCTCGCTGCGCGCCGCGAACCTCCAGCGCGTCGCGGGGGCCGGCGTGGACGTCGCCCCGGTCGGCGATTTCGCCTTCTACGACCTCATGCTCGACACCGCCGAGCTCGTCGGGCTCGTGGCCGAGCGCCACGGCGGCGCGGAGGCCTCCGGCCTCCCGGCGCACTTCCTCGCGTGCCGCGGCGCCGCCGGGATCACCCCGCTCGAGATGACGAAGTGGTTCGACACGAACTACCACTTCCTCGTCCCCGAGCTCGAGGACGGCCAGCAGCCCCGGCTGCGCGCCGACAAGTGGCTTTCGCACCTCCGCGAGGCGCAGGCGGCGGGCGTGACGGCGCGACCGGCCGTGATCGGTCCGCTCACGCTGCTCCTGCTCAGCAAGGGCGACGACGCTCCGCTGAACCGTCTCGCCGAGCTCGTCGAGGTCTACCGCGACCTGCTCGCGGCGTTCGCCGATGCCGGCGCACCGGAAGTCCAGATCGACGAGCCGATCCTCGTGACCGGGCTGTCGGACGACGTGCTGCGGGCGTTCAGCCGCGCCTACGCCCGGCTCCTCGACGGCAAGCCGCTGGAGGTGACCCTCGCGACGTACTTCGACCGTCTCGACGAGTCGACGCTTGCCGTGATCGGCTCGCTCCCGATCGACGAACTGCACGTCGACCTCGTCCGGGCACCGGGCCAGCTCGGTCCCGTGCTCGCGGCGCTGCCGAGCAACGCGCGCCTGTCGGCCGGGGTGATCGACGGCCGCAACGTGTGGGCGACCGACCTCGACGCCGCGCTCGACAAGCTCGACAAGATCGTCCGCGCGATCGGCGCCGATCGGCTCACGATCGCGCCGTCGTGCTCCCTCCTGCACGTGCCGTACTCCGCGGCCCGCGAGCAGGGACTCGACGACGAACTCCGCTCGTGGCTGGCGTTCGGCGAGGAGAAGCTCGCCGAGCTCACCCTGCTGGCGCGGGCGATCGAGGCCACCCCGGCCCAACGTGACGAGCTCCTCGTCGAAGCTCGCACGCGTGCGTCGGAGCGGCGCACGTCGCCACGCACGAACGACATCGCCGTCCGCGGCCGGGTCGGACGGTTGCAGCTCACGGACTACGACCGGACCACCCCGATCGAGGCCCGGCTCCGCGAGCAGGCCGAGCGCCTGCAACTGCCGCCACTGCCGACCACGACGATCGGGTCGTTCCCGCAGACCGGAGACATCCGCTCGGCCCGTCGGGAGCACCGCGCCGGAACCCTCTCGGACGAGGGGTACGAGCAGTTCCTGAGGGGCGAGATCGCGCACGTGGTGCGGGAGCAGGAGGACCTCGGGCTCGACGTCCTCGTGCACGGCGAGCCCGAGCGCAACGACATGGTCGAGTACTTCGGCGAGCAGCTCGACGGCTTCGCGTTCTCGCAGTGGGGCTGGGTGCAGTCCTACGGCAGCCGCTGCGTGAAACCACCGATCCTCTTCGGAGACGTGTCCCGGCCGGCGGCGATGACCGTGGCCTGGTGGCAGTACGCGCAGTCGCTCACGGCGAAGCCGATGAAGGGCATGCTCACGGGCCCGGTGACGATCCTGCAGTGGTCGTTCGTGCGTGACGACCAGCCACGGCGCGAGACCTGCACCCAGATCGCGCTCGCGATCCAGGACGAGGTCGTCGACCTCGAGCGTGCCGGCGCGGCGATCATCCAGATCGACGAGGCCGCCCTGCGCGAGGGCCTGCCGCTGCGCGCCGAGGACCAGGACGCCTACGTGGCCTGGGCGATCGACTGCTTCCGGCTCACGGCGGCGCCGGCCCGGCCGGAGACCCAGGTGCACACGCACATGTGTTACTCCGAGTTCGCGGAGATGATCGAGCACATCGCACGCCTCGATGCCGACGTGATCTCGCTCGAGGCCTCGCGGTCCGGGATGGAACTGCTCGAGGTCTTCCGGGACTTCGACTACCCCGGCCAGATCGGACCCGGCGTCTACGACATCCACTCGCCGCGCGTGCCGACGACCGACGAGGTCGAGTCGTTGCTCGCGCTCGCCGAGACGCGTCTGGATCGCGACCAGCTCTGGTCGAACCCCGACTGCGGCCTCAAGACCCGCGGTTGGCCCGAGACCCGCGAGGCGCTCCGTCATCTCGTGGAGGCCACGGCGCGGCGCCGCCAGGCGAAGGTGGCGATCCCCGCGTGACCATGCTGCTGGGCAGACTGCCGTCGCTGGCGACCGTCGGGATCGGCAGCCTGCCGTTCATCGACGAGCGCGCCGCGGTGCGCCACGCGACGCGTGCCTACGACGTGCCGTTCTGCCCGCAGCTCCCTGCGCTCGACGGGGACATGATCGACGAGTGGCTCGGGGCGGACCCGGCGCGGTGCGGTTGGACGCCGGACCGCGACCGTCCCGAGCCACGCGCCTGGACGGCGTTCACGGCGGCGGTCGCCGACCGGCCGCCACCGCACGGGATCGTGAAGCTCCAGGTGACCGGACCCCTCACGCTCGCTGCAGGACTGCAGCGGGCGTCGGGGGCGACGGCCTTCGGGCGCAGCACCACGGAGCTCGCGGCGGAACTCGCGGCCTGGCTCGCCGGCAACGCCGCGGGGCAGATCCAGGCGCTCCGCGACCTCGGCCTCGACACCCTGCTCGTGGTCGACGAGCCCGGGCTCGCGCATCTCAGCGCGACCGCACGCGACGTGGCGGTCTGGGATCCGCTGCGCGCCGTCGCCTCGGCCTGGGGCCTGCACGTGTGCGGCCCGGTGCCGTGGCGGCTCGTCGAGATCGCCGAGCCCGACCTGATCTCCTACGACCTCGTCCGCTACGGCATCGAGGTCGAGGCGGGTCACGTGCTCGCGCGTCACCTCGACCGTGGCGGCCGGGTGGCGTTCGGCGCGATCGACGCCACGGCCCCGCCCGGTCCGACGGCGATCGTCGGTCGGGTGAAGGCGCCGCTGGTGACCATCGCCCGCATCCTCGGCCGTCCGCTGCCGGCCCTCGCAGCGTCCATGCTGCTGTCGCCCAGCTGCGGCACGGGCCGCCTCTCGGGGCAGCGCGAGCGCCTCGTCGCGGCCGAGCTCGGCGCGGCGTCCATGCTGCTGCGCGACTTCGTCGACTCGCCGCGTGCCGCCGAGCTCCACCGTCCCCAGTTCCGCCCCCAGTCGACCGGCACCCCATGAGCCAGACTCCCACCGACGTCCCGACCGAGCCGACCGAGCCGGACCCGAACGCCCCGATCATCCGGGGCTTCGCCGCGATCCCAGAACGCTTCTGGAGCAGTCGCGTCCGACGCATGCTCGGCGACGCCGGTGAGACG
>JAVHXX010000155.1:0-1417 GCA_031119595.1 Patulibacter sp.
ACGTGCGGGTGCCGAGTGATCCTGAGAAGCCGTGGTTGCCGCCGCCGCGTCCTGCTCCGGAGAGCGGGTGGACGACGCGGTTGCTGGTGGAATACGACGGGACGGATTTCGTCGGGTGGGCGAAGCAGCCCGGGAAGCGGTCCGTGGAGGCCGAGTTCGAGCAGGCGCTCGGGCGGATCCTGCAGGAGGTGCCGCGGATCATCGTCGGCGGTCGCACCGACACCGGCGTGCACGCGCGCGGGCAGGTCGTCGCCTACGACGCCGAGGCGCTCGCGCCCTACAACCTCAACGCGCTCCTGCCGAAGGACATCTCCGTCCTGACGAGCGAGCCGGCCCGGCCGGGCTTCGACCCGCGAAACGAGGCGATCTCGCGGACGTACCGGTTCCGCGTCCTGCACCGCCGCGAGCGCTCCGTGCGCGATGCCCGTTGGACGCTCCACTGGCCGCGTGCGCTGGATCTCGACGCGCTCCATGCCTGCGCGGCGGCGCTCGTCGGCAACCACGACTTCACGGCGTTCACGCCCACGGAGACGCTCCACTCCTGGTTCCGCCGCACCGTCGACGACGCCCGCTGGTACTACGAGGACGGCGCGGCCGGCGACGGGCGTCCCGTCCCGGCCGACTCGGGTCGCTCGCCGATCCTCGTCTTCGAGATCACCGCGGACAGCTTCCTGCGCCACATGAACCGCTCCCTCATGGGAACCATGCTCGACGTCGGCCTCGGCATGCGCTCCGTCGAATCCTTCGTCGCCCTCCTCACCGGCGCCCCTCGAGACCAGGCCGGCTACACCGCCCCACCCGGCGGCCTCTCCCTCGAGTCGATCCGCTACCCGGAAGCCTGACCCAGCACCCAAGACCTCCCGGGCACCCCAGACGCTCCGCTCCCCGGAACCGCCCGAAGTACCACCCCAGCTCCCAGGAAGAACACCCCAGCGCCCAGTCCGCAACGGCGCCCCGGTCACGCCCCGAGCCCCCAAGTCTCAGGAGAAGAGCGACGCCGCCGACCAGGTCCACATCCCCGACCAACGGAGCGGCCACCGGGGACCCTCACCAACGCCCGTCCCTCACCAGGCCGTGCCCAACCACACCGGCGAGCGGACCCGCACCACCAGGCACCCGTCCCTCAGCGTGCCGCAACGAGCGCCGCACGAAGCCCGGGGTCGGGGGTGGGCACCCCAGGGGCGGTTCAGCGACGGAATGTCCACTTATGGCCCCCTAGGCCATAAGTGGACGGGCCGGCCCGCAGCCCACGGGTGGGGCGCCCCGCCCCCGGGCGGCCGGCGGTTGGCCAGACACACCAGATTGCCTTCGGAGTCCCGGATGCCGGCGAGCCACTCGTCCTCGCCGGCGGGTCCGAACGTGCCGTCGGCGTCGTTGAAGACCACATGGGCCGGCTCGGCGATCTCGACCCCACGGG
>JAVHXX010000155.1:1427-9185 GCA_031119595.1 Patulibacter sp.
GGAGTTGACGGGGGGGGGCCGCCAGCCCATACCGGCACCTCTCTAGGGGCCCCCGGGGGCACCAACCACCACCCCGGGCGGCCTGCACGGCCTCAGTCGCGAGCACTCACGACCCGACGGTCGCATGCTCCGCGGTCCGCTCGCCGGAGCGCACCACCGCGTGCTCGGCAGTCAGGTGCTGATCCTCCCCGGTGACACCGTCGATCGCCGCGATGACCTGGTCGGCAAGGAGCCACCCTTGGTCGGGGTCAACAGGCGTCGCCGTGATCCGCACGACGACTTCGTCGTCGTCGATGGCGCGGAGGTCGATGTGGGGGTTGCCACGGGTCTCGACGCTGACCCCGTCGTCGAGCAACTGTTGGACGTGGCTGGGGCGGGTGCCGGCGCGGAGTTTGGCTTCGAAGTCGACGGCGTCGACGTCGCGGAGGGGCGTGACGGCGCAGGCGAGCGCGGCGGCGTTGGGGACCATGACGCGGTTGGGGCCGTCGGAGAGCTCGACGTACATGAGGCCCAGCGACACGACGGTGCCTTCGAGCCGGCCGGCGAGGTTGCCGCCCTGGAATCGGACGCGCTCGCCGATGCGGAACGGCCGCGAGGTGAGCATGACGGTCCCGGCGAACAGGTTGCCGAGGGTCTGCTGGGCGGCGAGACCGAGGACGACGGCAGCGGCAGCACCACCGAAGGCAAGGGTCTGCGGCGGCAGGCCGGCGATGCGCAGCGCGACGAGGGTGATGACGATGATCCCCGCGAGGCGCAGCGTGAACCCGAGCGTCGCCGCGGTCTCGGGGCCGAGCCGGCCGAGCAGCTGCGGACCGAAGGCGCGGGCGATGTCGCGTGAGACGCGCCAGCCGAGGGCGACGAGCAGGATCACGCTGGCGATCTGGACCTCGGTGGTGAGACCGGGCAGCCAGTCCCGCCGGTGATGGGAGACGACGAGCACGGCAACGACGAGTGGGGCGACGACGACGAGTTCGCGGCGTGCACTGCGCGCCGCGTGGCGTGTGTCGTCACGCAATTTCGTCAGTCGCGGCCCGTCGAGTTTCATCCGAACGACAGGGCTCGGGGGCATGGCCTGATCCTTTCGGTCGCGGTGGTCCACTTCACCGTCGCAGGGTCGCGTGGCGAAGCGAGACGGTTCGGGCTCGTCCGTGCGCCAACGCACTGGGCGAGGCCGGGCGGCCCGCTCTGCCGGGCGCGCAACCGCGCACTGGTTGGACGGACGATCGTGCGCGCCCGTCCTGGGTGCCCGCGTTCGGGAAACCGACGGACTCCCGCAGCGCCGCCTCGACCCGACCGAGGCGGGTCAGGCCAGCTGTGCGGTGCGCGGCCACACGGCCGCGTCCGTGCCGACCGCGGACGGTCCGCGGAGCCAGCCGCCGGCGACGCCGTCCACGGTGACCGGCAGTGGCACGTGCCGCGTGCGGCCGAACGCCCCGCTCAGGGCGAGCGCGCCGGGTGCCGGCGCCGTCGGCCGGGCTCCGTCGAACGACGCGTCGCGCGGTGCGGCCGCGAGCTGCGCGGCGGTACGCGCGAGGGAGCCCTGCACGGTGCGGCCCCGGCCGTCCCCGCCGCGGGCGGTGACGGCACGGATCACTGCGGCGGCGACGAGGAGTCCGGTGGTGTGGTCGAGGACCTGGCAGGGCAGCGGCCGCGGGTCGTCGGTGAGGGCGCCCGCCGCCTCGGCTTCGGCGAGCCCGAGCCCCGTGCTGAGCTGCATGAGGCTGTCGAAGCCGCGCCGGGTGCTCCAGGCGCCCGGGCCGTAGGCGCTGTGCGACGCATCGATGAGGCCCGGCGAGAGGTCGGCGCGGCGCTCGGGCCCATAACCGAGCCGGTCGAGGGCACCGGGACGCAGGCCGTGCAGGAGCACGTCGGCGCCGGCGACGAGCTCCTCGAAGCGCGCACGGTCCTCGGGGCGACGCAGGTCGAGGGTCGCGGAGCGCTTGTCCGGGCCGGTGTCGACGGTGAGCGTGCGGAGCTCGTCGTGGAGCGGACTCTCGATGCGAAGCACGTCGGCGCCGAACCAGCTGAGGGTGCGGCCCGCCACGGGACCGGCGACCACCCGGGTCAGCTCGAGGACGCGCAGCCCGGCGAGCGGGCGCCGGTCGGCGTCGTCGGTGGACGGGCTGCCACTGCCGTCGTGCCAGGGGCCGGGCTGCCAGGCCGGGCGGCCGTCGGCACGGACGGTGGTGTCGATGAGCGGATGGTCGCCGACCCGGCCGCCGTGCGGATGGGCCGACCACTCGTCGAGGGTGTGGGCGGCCGCGGCAGCGCCGCCCGCGGCCACGACGCGCGTCTCGACGCCGGTCGCCGACGACTCGTGGATCGCCGCGGCGACGGCCTCCGGGTCGTCGGTGCCGAACGACGCCTCGATGGCGCGTCGGTGCTGGGCGTAGTTCCCGTGCAGCCGGACCCAGCCGTCCCGGGCGCGCGAGATGCGGCTGAGCGGGTCCCACACGCTCTCGGGCTCCTCGTCCGCGACCCGCACGGCCTGCTCGCTGCGGAGCGCATCGGCCACACCCGAGCCGTCGACCGTGGCCCGCGATGCGCCCATCAGCTCGGCGACGGCCAGGCCGACCGCGCCGAACGCCGCCGTGCCGAAGGCTTCCACCGCGAAGCTCGACGGCAGCGCACCCGTGGGCGCAGGTCGCGCGTCGAGCCGTTCCAGGATCTCCGGATCCCCGCCGATCGCTTGCCAGACCCCCGCCACGAGCTGCATGCCCCGACGCTAGCGGCCTCTGCCGTGAAGGTTGTTACACCTGCCACCACGGCGGGGTGTGGCCACCGCGGCGCCGGCGGTCGGGCGGGCCCGGGCCGCCCGGCCGTGCCGGGACGCCACTCGTAGAATGGCTCCCTGTGCGCCTGCTCCTCACGAACGACGACGGCATCGAAGCGGAGGGCCTGCATGCGATCCGCGCCGCGCTGCTGAGGATTCCGGACGTCGAGCTGATGGTCATCGCCCCGGACGGCAACCGTTCCGCGACGGGTCGCTCGATCACGACCCGGCGCCCGATCGTGAGCCGCCACGTGACCTTCGCCGACGGCGGCGACGGCTGGGCGATCGACGGCACGCCCGTCGACTGCGTGCGCCTCGGGTGGTACGAGCTGGCCGGTGCCCGCCCGGACATGATCATCGCGGGCATCAACCACGGCGCCAACCTCGGCGACGACATCACCTACTCGGGCACCGTCGGCGCGGCCCTCGAGGCGCACCACCTCGGCCTGCCGGGCCTCGCGATCTCGCAGGTCGCGCGCGACGCCGGCCTGAACTTCTCCGAGGAGGGCGGCTACGACTTCACCGCCGTCGCGGCGTTCTGCGCGCAGCTCGTCGCCCGTGCGTCGCAGGTCGGCCTCGTCGCGGGCACCGTCCTCAACGTGAACGCGCCCGGTGGCCGACCCGAGGAAGCCCGCCTCACGCGTCTCGGCCGTCGCATCTACGAGGACGGCCTCCGCCGGATCGAGGGCGAGGCGCCCGAGCTCGCCGCGCGCCACGGCGCCGCCGAGCCCGTGGTGACCTACGGCAACGCCGAACGGGTCGCGGTCTACGGCGTCGCCGCCGGGCATTTCGACGAGCCGGGCACGGACCTGCACGCCGTCGCGAACGGCATCATCTCGGTCACGCCCGTGAGTCTCCGCTGGACCGACGAGGCCCGCCTCGACGACCTCCCGGCTGCGGCGGTCGAGGACGCGCTCGCCGCGACCGGCGACGAGGCTCCGTCCGGCGCCGCTCCCCGGCACGAGTCGGTCGACGACGCCGTGCGGCCCGGCGAGGCGGCGGTGACCGACGCCCCGAGCACGGAGCTGAGCGCCTGATGGCGGCGGCGGGCCCAGACCCCACCGGCGATCCGCAGGTCCCGGGGGACCCGGACGCCGCGCGCGAGCGCTCGGAGGCGCTCCGGGCCGAGATCGCGGTCCACAACGTCGCCTACTACGAGCAGGACGACCCGACGATCGCGGACGACGACTACGACGCGCTCCAGCGGGAGCTCCGCGCGATCGAGGAGGCGTTCCCGGAGCTGCAGACCGCGGACTCGCCCACGCAGACCGTCGGCGGACGTGCTGCGGGGCACCTGCAGAAGGTCGAGCACCCGCTGCCGATGCTGTCCCTCGCGAACGCCCGCAACGCCGAGGAGCTGCGCGGCTGGGTCTCGAGGATGCGTAGCCATCTGGCGCGCGAGGGCATCGACGATCCCGAGTTCGCGTTCGTGTGCGAGCCGAAGATCGACGGCCTCGCCATGTCGCTGATCTACGAGAACGGCACGCTGGTCCGCGCGACGACCCGCGGTGACGGGCGCGTCGGTGAGGACGTGACCGTGAACATCCGCACCATCGCGGACATCCCCCAGGAGATCAGCGCGAGCGGGCCCATCGCGCTGCCGCACACGATCGAGGTGCGCGGCGAGGTCTACATGGCCACCGACGACTTCACCGCGCTGAACGAGCGCCGCGCCGCTGCGGGCGAGTCGACCTACATGAACCCGCGCAACACCGCCGCGGGCACCATCCGCCAGCTCGACCCGCGCCTCGCCGCCGAGCGGCCGCTGCGGTTCTGGGCGTACCAGATCGGCGTGTGGGCGCCCGCCGAGGGCGACGCGCTCCGCCCGCTCGACGAGCAGGCTGCAGCCCCCGGGCTCAGCGCGGCGGCGAAGAAGAAGCTCCCGCTCACGCACTCCGCGGCGCTCGCCTGGTTGGGTGACCGTGGCTTCCCGGTCAACCCGGACATCGTCGTGCTGCCGAGTGAGGACGAGGTCGTCAAGCAGTGCGAGGCCTGGGAGGCCCGTCGCGCCGATCTGCCCTTCGAGATCGACGGCGTGGTGATCAAGGCCGACGACTTCGTGCAGCAGCGTCGCCTCGGCGTCGTCGGCCGCGACCCGCGGTGGGCGATCGCCTGGAAGTTCCCGCCGACCACGAAGGTCACGCGGCTGCGCGACGTGCAGTGGTCGGTCGGCAAGTTCGGCGACCTGCATCCGTTCGCGGTGCTCGAGCCCGTCGTGGTCGGCGGCGTGACGGTGTCGATGGCGACCCTCCACAACGAGGAGGATCTCGCCCGCAAGGACGTGCGTCCCGGCGACGACGTGATCGTGCTCCGCGCCGGCGACGTGATCCCGCAGGTGATCTCGCCCGCCCCGCACGTGGCCGAGCGGGACGACCGCGGCCCCGTGCCGGAGCCGCCCGCGCACTGCCCGCGGTGTGGCACCGCCACGGTGAAGCGTGAGGACTCCGTCTTCACGAACTGTCCGAACCCGGTCTGCCCGGGCCGCCAGTGGCAGTTGCTGCGGCACTTCGTGAGTCGCGGCGCCATGGACATCGGCGGCCTCGGCGAGCTGCAGGTCGGCGCGCTCCAGGAGGCCGGGCTCGTGACGACCGCCGCCGACCTGTACTCGCTGACCGCCGAGCAGCTCTACGAGAAGAGTGAGGACGGCCAACCGCGCATCCGCGGCATGGCCGAGAAGAGCGCGAACGCCGTCGTCGACGCGATCCAGCGCAGCAAGTCGCAGCCCCTGGCGCGAGTGCTGTTCGGCGTCGGCATCGAGGGCGTCGGCGAAGTCACCGGCCGTGCGCTCGCGCAGCGGTTCCGGTCGGTCGACGCGCTCATCGCCGCCACGCCGATCGAGCTCGCCGAGACGCCGGGCATCGGTGCCAAGAACGCCGAGCTGATCGCGTCCCAGCTGCGCGAGCCGGCCATGCAGGAGCTGCTCGGTCGCCTGAAGGAGGCCGGACTGCAGGTCGAGGAGGCCGGTCCGGCCCCGGGCGACGGTCGCCTCGACGGGGTCACCGTCGTCCTGACCGGCTCGCTGCCCCACCTCACGCGCGAGGAAGCCACGGAGCTGATCCTCGGCGAGGGCGGCCGGGTCACCGGCTCCGTGTCGAAGAAGACCCACTTCGTGGTCGCCGGCGAGTCCGCGGGCACGAAACTGGCCAAGGCGGAGCGCCTCGGGGTGCGCGTCCTGGACGAGGACGGCCTCAAGGCACTCGTCGCCGGCGAGCTCGAGGGCTGGCCGCCGCCGGAGGACGACGATTCGGAGACGTCGGAGCTCGATCTCGAGGCGGAACTGCTCGACGCGGGCAAGTCTGAGCCTGAGGTCGAGCCTGATGCTTGACGGCGTCGTGGAGGGTCGAACCCCCGAGATCTGGGCGCTGGAGCGGCTGCTCGCGCTCGGCGGGGTCGAGGTCGTGCCGTCCATGGCGCTCGGATTGGCCGGGGGAGCGGGGTTCGTCGCCACGATCGTGAAGGGCGCCCGACGCGCCCCGGCGCGGCTGCACGTGTCCGGATGGAACTCCTTCCAGACCGATCTCGTCGGCGCCATCGATCGCCTCGGGATGGTGCGGCGGTTCGACGAGACCTCGAATCGCCGCGGCGCCGTCCGCGCCCTGGACGAGGCGTTCGCCGCAGGCGGGCCGGTCGCGATCTGGGTCGATGCGACGACCATCGGGCTGGGGACCGGCGTGACGCCCGGTCCGCTCGTCGTCCTCGCCGAGCCGCGCGGCGACGGCACCGCGGACGTCACCGGTCCGGCGGCCGGGGGCGAGGTCGCGCGCGTGGTCGTGGACCTGCAGGCGTTGTCCGCGGCGCGCGACGCGATTCCCGCGCTACGCAACCGTCTCCTCACGGTGCAGCCGCCGACCGAGGAGCGCGCCCGTGCGATCCGCGGCGGCCTCGCGACGATGGCGGTCGGATCGATCGGCGGGCCGCGCGGCCGCACCGGGCCCGAGGGCGTCGAGCGGCTGGCGCGGGCGATCACCGGCCGCGGCTTCGGCGACTGGCGCACGGCCTTCGACGGTGGCTGGCCGCTGCTCGCCGCGCTCTCGACCCTCGCCGCGGCGATCCGCGCCGAGCAGGGGCTGCTGCGCGCGGCCCAGGCCTGCTTCGAGCGGACCGCTGCCGAGGAGCTCGACATCCCGCCGCTCCGGGAGGTGGCGGCCGCGCACGACGCGCTCGCCGCCGGCTGGCTCGAGGTCGCCGACCTCGCGCTCCCACCGGGCATGCCGGCCCTCGAGCGCACCCGAGCCACGGCGCCGACGGCGGAGGCCCTGCGCGACGTTCACGACGACACCTTCCCGATCAACCGCGCCGAGCTCGACGCGATCCTGTCCGGGACGGCCGCGCGCGTCGCCTCGCTCGCCGCCGACGAGTCGGCCGCGCTCGAACTCCTGCGCACCACGCTGCGCACCCACTGACCGGAGGGCCCTATGCCCGACATCACCGTCATCCGGGCCGATCTGGCCGATCCCGAACACGGCGACGCGATCGTCGCCTGCCTCGACGCGTACGCCGCGCACCCGATGGGTGGCAGCCACCCACTCCCCGACGAGGTCCGCGCAACGGTGGTCGCCGGGCTGCGCGACACGCCCGCGGCGATGGTCTGGCTCGCACAGGACGGCGACGCCTACGTGGGCGTCGTCGTGGCGTTCGCCGGATTCTCGACCTTCGCCGCGAAGCCGCGCTGGAACGTGCACGACGTGTCCGTCGTCGACGGGCAGCGGGGCAAGGGCGTCGGCCGGGCGCTCCTCACCCGGGTGGTCGCCGACGCGACCGCTGCGGGCTGCGTCGCCGTGACCCTCGAGGTGCGTCACGACAACGCGCCCGCGCGGCACCTCTATGCCTCGCTCGGCTTCGGCGACGGGTTCGCGCCGATGGCGTTCTGGGAGCGCCGCGTCGACGGTTCCACGCCGTAGGGCAGGGCTCGGCTCCACGCCGTGGGCAGGGGCGGCCCGGCCGACTCGGGCGCACGCGCGCGTCCTGGATACGCTCCCCTCCGT
>JAVHXX010000156.1 GCA_031119595.1 Patulibacter sp.
GTGGTCAGGGAACCCGGTGCGAGTCCGGGACTGACGCGCAGCGGTGAGGGTGACGGGCGGGACACGCTAGCCACTGGGACCTCACGGCCCTGGGAAGGCGTCCCGCTCCGGTGGATCCCGAGTCCGAAGACCTGCTGGCCCTCCCGGCGCCCGCCGCGAGGTACCCCGCGGGCTCCGCGCACGAGCCCCAGACCGCTCAGCTTCTTGAACGCCCCCTCGGGGTCGTCGTCGATGGTCTCGATGGCCTTGTCGCCGTAGCGCTCGAGCAGCTCCTGGGCCTTGCTCGGCCCGATGTGCCGGACGGCGCGCAGCACCTCCTCGACCGCCCCGCGCTCGTCGACGCCGAGCCGCTCGACGGCGATCGCGTTGAGCGTGGGGCCGTACTTCGGGTGCCTCGACCAGCTCGCGCGCACGCCGATGCGATCGCCCGCATCGACGCCGCCGAGCGTGCCGGCGAGCCGCGCACCCCGGGGCTCGCCGTCGGTGGTGCGCACCAGCGCGAGCGACCAGTCCTCACGCCGGGCGAGGATGCGGTCGACCGCGAGTTCACCCTCGAACGTGCCGGTGCCGTCGAGGGCGGGAAGATCTCCGCGGGCCATCGGCGAAGTATCGCCGACGGGGCTGCGGAGCGGGTGCGGAGCCGTGCGCCGAAAGCGCGCAGCGACTCCGCAGGATCAGGCGGTCGGCGTGACCGGCGGCGAGCAGGCCGCCGGTGTCCGCACCTGGAACCTGTGGGTTACAGCTCCTGCGACTCCGGATGGGCCGCGCTGTAGAGGCCGGACGCGAACGCGTCGGGCATGGCGCTCAGCTCGAGCGTCTCCTCGTCACCGCAGCCGGAGACCGTGGCGGGCTCGCGGCCGTCGTCGGTGGCGACGTACTCCGACAGATCGAAGGAGCCGTAGGAGTCGGAATAGGACTGGTTGAGTTCGGCCATGTCTGTCTCCTGCTTTCCTGCCGCCCGGGGGCGACGTCGGGGTCGTGCCCGAGTCGGTCGGCAGACGATCCGTGGACTGAAGGCCGGCCGGTGGTCGAGCACCGTTCGTCTTAGGAGTAGCCGCGATCCGGCGGCCGGTCAACGTTCAAAACGTTGAGATTGGATGAATCGGCGCTGGGCGATGGTGCAACCGCCGGTTACATTTTCAGGTAGCCCCCGTCGGGGGACAAGCTGCTCAACGTCTGTTGCGACGCCCGCGCTTCTCGTCGTCGGTCTTCTCGCGGACCTCGACCCCGACCTCGTCAGGGTCCGACGGCTCGAGTGCCTCGCTGAGCCGGGCGATCTCCTCGTCGGTGAACGCCTTGCGCGGGCGACCGCGTTCGTCAGGCCAGCCCTCGCCGCGACCGACCGCCGCGCGAGCCTCGTCCTCGGCCGTTCGCTCGACCGGATCCGTCATCGCGGCCTTCACGATCCACCACAGCGACCACAGCGCGAGAAGTGCACCGAGCACGATGAAGCCGGTGCCATAGATGCTGGCGAGAATCACCGGCGGCACGCTACCTGAGCAGCGCTTCCGCCACGCCTGTGCCCACACCGTGTGACGCGGGGCATACGGTGTCGATCATGGCTCCGCCTCGCACCGTTCTCGTCACCGGCGCCGCGAGCGGCATCGGCCGCGCACTCGCCGAGCACTACGCCGCACGGGCGTCGACGCTCCTCCTGCTCGACCGCGCCGCCCCCGACGACACCGCCGCCGCGCTCGCCGGACGCGCCGAGATCCGGACCGCCGGGGCCGATGTGCGCGACGCCGCCGCCACCGCGGCCGCCGTCGCCGAGCTCGCCGCCGGACAGCCCATCGACCGCGTGCTGCACTGCGCCGGCGTCATCGCCCCGACCAGCCCGCTCGCCGCCGTCGACCCCGCCGACGTGCAGCGCGTCGTCGACATCAACCTCGTCGGCTCCTTCAACCTGGCGCACGCTGCCCTCCCCCACCTGCGCGCCGGGTCGCATCTCGCGCTCGTCGCGTCGCTCGGTGGCCTCATCGCGGGTTACCGGTACGTGGCCTACTCATCGTCGAAGTTCGGCGTCGTCGGCCTCGCCGAGGCGCTGCGCATGGAACTCGCCCAGGACGGCATCACCGTGCAGGTGATCTGTCCGGGCGAGGTCACGACCCCGCTCATCGCCGACGAACTCGCCAGCGGTGACCAGGTGCAGCGCGCCGTGAAACTCATGAGCGGCCAGCCGATCACCCCGCAGCGCGCCGCCACGCTCATCGGCAAGGGCGTCGAATCCGGCCGCTTCATGATCATCCCCACGCTCAAGGCCCGCTGGCTGTGGCGCGTGTCGCGCGTCTCCCCCACGCCGCTGCGCCTCGCCCTCACCGACCGCGCCATCCGCCAGGCCGGCGGCTGAGCGGCGCCCGCGGCGGTCTTCGGCCGCCACGCCTGGCGCGCAGCGTCCCGCCGCGCCGACGTCAGCGCCGGAGCATCGCGACGACCGCGCCGAGGCCCTTGCCTCCGGGTGCGTCGATCGCGTAGCGCGCGTAGGCCGGGGCCACGAGCCGCAGCAGGATGGCGGAGACCACGATCGGACCGAGGATCCCGACCGCCAGCTCGCCCGCCGGGACCGCTTCGCCGGCGAGCCGGCAGAGCATGAGGATCGGTGAGAAGAACGGGATCAGCGACATCGTGTGCACGAGCGACGACACCGTCGACCCCGGCGCCACGATCGTGGTGCCGAAGCTGAACGACACGATCTGCAGGATCGTCGCCGGCGCGAGCGCAGGACCGACGTCCTCGCTCTTGCGCACCGGGAGCACGAGGATCGCGGCCAGCGACGCGTAGAGCAGATAGGTGAGCACGAGCGCCACCGGGAAGAAGACGAGCAACCGCAGCGGCACGCCGTCGAAGGCACTCCCGTGGCCCGCGGCCGCATTCGCGGCGACCGCCGCGATCATCCACAGCGCGAACTGGAGCAGGCCCGAGGCGCCGATGCCGAGGAGCTTCCCGGCCAGGTGTTCGAAGGGCTTCGCGGCCGTGAGCAGGCGCTCGGTCACGTGGTTGGTGCGGTCGGAGACGACGCCGTTGCCGTAGGCGGTCGCCAGCAGCAGGCCGCCCACGTAGAGCAGGAGCCCGAGCACGCCGACGACCCCGGCCGCACGATCCGTCGGACCGCTCCCGGCGACGATCTCCGGCGTGATCGAGGCGGGCGCCAGCGCCTGCTGACCGGCCGCGCCGCTCGACGCCAACCGCGCGATCGAGGCGGCCCGGTCGACCACGGCGGCCGCCTGGTCGGCGAGCTCGCCGCCACCGTCCTGCCGCGACACGAGCGTGACCGACGGTCGCGCCTTCGACCCGCCGACGACGAGCGCGAGATCGCGGTCGCCCTTGCGCACCTCGGCCCGGGCGGCGTCGGCGGAGGCCCCCGCGACGAAGTGGATCCTGCCGCCGCGTACGCCGTCACCGGCGCGGCGGAGCTCGTCGACCGTCAGCGCGGCCGCGGCTCCCTCCGCCCCGTACGCGACCACGACGGTCCCGCTCGAGCTCGGCCCGGACCCACCGTCGTCTCCGCCGCCGAGGACCGACGGGAGCACGACCGCGGCGGCCGCGAGGATCATCCCGAACACGATCGCGAGGCGATACGCCTTCTGCCCGACGCGGTCGCGGAATTCGCGCGCGGCGATCAGCCGCAACCGCCGCATTCCCTCTCGGCTCATCCCTGCACCTCGCGCACGAACAGCTCCCGCATCGTCGGCTCGACCACGGCGAGACCCACGACCCGCGCGCCGGCGTCGAGGGCGGCCCGCAGCAGCGGCTCGCTCTCGATGTCCGCAGCGGGGGCGCTCAGGACGAGCCCGGCACCGTCGTCGTCGTCCTCCAGCGCCGGCAGGGCGTCACGGAGTGCCGGGCTCGGCTCGGCCAGTTCGATCCGCCGGCGACGCAGTGCGGGATGCCGGGCCCGGAGCCCCTCGACGGAGCCGTCGTACTTGAGGGTGCCGCCGGAGATCAGTGCGACGTAGTTGCAGAACCGCTCGACCCGCTCGAGGTCGTGGGAGCTCAGCACGAGCGTGTTGCCCTCGGCGGCGAGGTCGCTCATGACGTCTTCCACGAGCGCCTGCCCGATCGGGTCGAGACCGCTGAAGGGTTCGTCCAGGACGATCAGCTCGGGGCCGTGCGAGAGCGACGACGCCAGCTGCACCCGCTGCTGGTTGCCCTTCGACAGCGACGACACCTGGGCGTCCGTCGGGAGATCGAGGCGCTCGCTCCACCGTCGCGCCGCGGCGACGGCATCGCTGCGGGAGCGGCCGTGGAGCTCGGCGAAGAACGCGATGTGCGCGGACACCGTCATCCGCTCGTACACGCCGATCTGCTCCGGCAGATAGCCGACGCGGCGCCGGTCGAGGGAGCCGGCCGGTACGCCGTCCCAGCTGACGCTGCCCTCGTCGGGGTCGAGCAGGCCCATCGCCATCCGGATCGTGGTCGACTTGCCGGCGCCGTTCGGGCCGAGCAGGCCGATCACCTGACCCGCGGGGAGGTCGAAGGAGATGTCGTCGACCGCCACCTTCTCGCCGAACCGGCGCGTGAGGTGGTCTGCGACGAGGCTCACGCAACCATCTGTAGCACGTCGCCGAGGGCATCCCCGGACAGCTCGGTCCCTGCGCAGCGGCCCGCCCGGTCTGACACGATCCGCCTCCGTGCCCCCTTCCGGAACCCCACGCCGGGACCGCGCCTTCCTCGCGGTCCTCGGTCTGCTCCTGGCCATCGGCGTCATCACCGCGATCACCCGCGGCGGCGGTCCGGCGAACTCCTCGGACAAGGCTCCGGCGACCTCTGCGAAGGGCGCCAGCGGCGATGCGGGCTCGGCCGCGCTCGCCGCGCTGCGGTACCGCCCGGGCAACGACGACGGCTTCGAGCAGCGCGCCGCCGCCGGCTTCTCGCACCCGCTCTACGCCCAGGTCCCCGGCGGGGCCCTCGCGACCGCGAAGCGCGTCGCGGCCCTCGACCCGGAGATCAAGCAGGCGGCGTCGGCGAAGAACTCCCCGGTCGACGCGGACACCCTCGAGGCGCTCGTGTACCTGGAGAGTGCCGGCCGCCCGAACGCCGCCGCCGTTCCGGGGAACGTGACCGGCGCCGTCGGCCTCACCCAGATCGTCGGCGAGACCGCGAACAACCTCCTCGGGATGAAGATCGACCTGTCGCGGTCGCAGTCGCTCACGAACCAGATCGCGAAGGTCTCGAAGCAGATCGCCAGGTGGGATGCACGGGGCAGCAAGGCCGCGGCGACCCGTGGCCGCGCGAAACTGCACGACCTCGGGGTCACCCGCGCGAAGGTCGACCCGCGGTTCGTGCCGCAGGCCGCGCTCGCCGCGACGGTGAAGTACCTGACCATCGCGAAGAAGACGCTCGGCCGCGAGGACCTCGCGATCACCAGCTACCACATGGGCATCGGCAACCTGCAGCGGGTGCTGTCGGCGTATGGACGGCCGTCGGTTCCGTACGTGCAGCTGTACTTCGACGTCGACCCGCAGCGGTCGCCGAAGGCCTACACGATCCTCAGCAGGTTCCAGGACGACTCCGCCACCTACTACTGGCGGATCCTCGCGGCGAAGACGATCATGGCCGAGTACCGCAAGGACCCGAACGCCCTCGCGGCCCAGGCGAAGCTCATCACCGAGAAGGCCTCGAACGAGGACTTCATGCACCCGCCGGCCACGAACCCGCCCTTCGCGAACGCGAGCGCGATCAAGAAGGCCACCGCCGACGGCGACCTCGTCGCCCTGCCGATCAGCGCCCTCAACGCGAACGGGATCGCGGTCAGTCCGGCGATGGGCGAGCTCGCCGGCAAGTTCGACCAGCCGCGGTCGCGGTACCGGGCGTTGCGCCGCGGGTCGCTGGCGGCGCTCGTCACGATCGGCGCGGCCGTCAACGACCTCACGGGCGGGAAGTTCCTCACCGCCACGAGCTCCGTGCGCGACGTGAAGTACCAGGCGCTCCTCCAGGCCGAGACGGTCCAGGCGACGAAGGCCTTCTCGCTCCACACCGCCGGCTGGGCCGTCGACATCTCCCGGTCCTATGCGTCGGGCAAGCAGGCGCAGATGTTCCAGTTCGTCCTCACCCGGATGCAGGCCCTCGACCTCATCTCCTGGGTGCGTGAGCCGGAGGTCATCCACTTCACGGCGGCGAACGACGCCGACGCACGCCTCGGGCCGATCCTCGAGGTGGCGCTCGGTCACAGCTGACCATGCGCCCGGTTTCCGGTTCGTCCGCGCACGACCGGTTTCCCTGCTTCAGGTTCACCGGACGGATGCCGAACCCCTGAGGAGTGTCTGCTGCGTTCGACACCCTCCGGCTCGCCCGCCGCGTCGCGGCCACCGTCGTCGCACTCGGGCTCGGGTCGACCGCCCCGGCCGGTGCCGCGACGGCCCAGGCCGCAGCCTCGGTCAGCGTGCCCGCGGCGTGTTACGTGTACTGGCCCGAGCAGGGCTCGCAGCCGATCCCGATCGCGATCCGCGGGCTCGTGCCCGGGGCTGCCGTCGACGTCGGCCTCCGCATCGACGGCCACACCGTGAGCGGTCTGCCGTCGCTCACCGTCGACGCGTCCGGGGCGATCGACACGCAGCTCAACACCTGGACGTCGGGGCTCGCCGACGGCCCGTCGCGGGCGACGCCCGCCTGGGTGGTCGTCTCGGACCCGCTCACGGGTGCACAACTCGCCGAGGTGCCGCTCCACGTCGCGAACGTCGGCCTGGACGACGATGCGGCGCGGAAGGCGTCGGGGACGAAGCGGCGCTGGATCATCTCCGGGCTGCAGCGGCTCGGCGGCGGAGCGACCTACTACGCCTTCTACTTCAAACACGGCAAGGTCATCGGGCGGCAGCGGATCGGGATGACGACCGACGCCTGCGGATACCTGCGCACCATGATGCCGGCGGTGCCGTTCAAGCAGAACGGGACGTTCGAGTTCCGGGTGCAGGCCTCGCCCGCCTACCACGGCGACCGCGCGTGGATCGGCGGCACGGCGCACCAGGGCAAGGCCTGACGGGCGGGCCCCGACCCCGACCGAACCGGTCCGCGATGTCCGCCTGCGACCGGTCGACGGCGGACAACCGACCGTTCGGCGTCCCGACGCTCCCATACGGTGTCGAGCACAACCCCGATCCCTGAGGACCTGTCCGCCCATGCTTCTCCGAACCGCCCTGCGCGCCGCCGGCGCCGGTGCCGTGCTGCTCTCCGTCCCGGCCGCCGCCAGCGCCGATCCCTCCATCCTGCTGAGCTCCGGCTGCTACGTGCAGTCGGCCGGCCAGGGGTCGCAGACGATCGCGGCGAAGATCCAGGGCCTCGCGGCGACGCAGAGCGTCGCGGTGCGTCTCACCCGCCAGGGGCAGACCATCGGCACCGGTGACGCCCAGGCCGCCGACGCGAGCGGCAGCCTGATCAACGGTCTCACGTCATGGTCGGCCGATCTGGGCAGCGGACCGAAGAAGTCGGTGCCGGCGTCGGTCGAGGCGTTCGACCCGGCGACCGGCGCCACGATCGCGGCCGCCCCGACCGAGATCGCGAACTTCGACTACTCCGTGCGCACCAGCGGTGGCAAGCACCACTGGAAGCTGCAGGGTCTCGCCGCGCTCACCGGTGAGAGCACCTACTACGCCCACTACTTCAACCACGGCAAGTACAAGGGCCGCATGAAGCTCGGCAAGTCGAAGGGCGCCTGCGGCTACCTGTCGATCACGACCACGCACCTCACGCCCTTCCGCAAGGTCGGCCGGTACGACGTCGAGATCGAGGCGTTGAAGAAGTACGACAAGGACGCCCCGAAGTTCAAGGGTCGCGTCACCGTCACCACGCGCTACTACTAGGTCGCACCGCGCCCGGGCCGGCGCACCACGCACGCCGGCCCGGAGAACGACGAAGGCCCCGGCCCGCTCCACGATGGGAGCGGGCCGGGGCCTTGGTCGGGCGTTGCATCCGTCGACTGATTCAGGACGGCCGCCACGGTCCGTGTGGGGAGCCGATTTCGGAGCAGGTTCCGCGCGCGTGGGACAGGTTTAGGCCGTCTGCGGCCGGGCCTGTGCCACGCGTGCGGAAGATGCCCGAAAGCGGCCCCCACGCGGACCGGGACTACATCATGCCGCCCATGCCACCCATGTCGGGCATGCCGCCGCCGGCAGCGGCCGGCTCGGGAGCCTCGACGATGATGGCCTCGGTGGTGAGGATGTTCTTCGCGATCGAGGCGGCGTTCTGCAGGGCAGAGCGCGTGACCTTGGCCGGGTCGATGACGCCGGCGGCGACGAGGTCGACGACCTCACCGGTGCTGGCGTTGAGGCCGTGGCCGGCCGGAGCCGAGCGGACCTCGTTGATCACGACGGAGCCTTCGAGGCCCGCGTTGAACGCGATCTGACGGAGCGGCTCCTCGAGGGCGCGGAGGACGATCTGCGCACCGGTGCGCTCGTCGCCGTCGACGCCGTCGAGGCTGATCGACTTCGCGCCGTGCAGCAGCGCGACGCCGCCGCCCGGGACGATGCCCTCTTCGAGCGCAGCGCGGGTCGCCTGGAGGGCGTCCTCGACACGGTGCTTCTTCTCCTTGACCTCGGTCTCGGTGGCAGCACCGACCTTGATCACGGCGACGCCGCCGGAGAGCTTCGCGAGGCGCTCCTGCAGCTTCTCGCGATCGAAATCGCTGTCGGTGTTGTCGACCTCGGACTTGATCTGGGCGATGCGGCCCTTGATCGCGTCACCGGAGCCGGCGCCGTCGACGATGGTCGTCGAGTCCTTGCCGATGACGATGCGGCGGGCGCGGCCGAGCTGCTCGATGGTGGTGTTCTCGAGCTTGAGGCCGAGCTCCTCGGTGATGACCTCGCCGCCGGTCAGGATGGCGATGTCCTCGAGGATGCGCTTGCGGCGGTCACCGAAGCCCGGCGCCTTGACGGCGACGGAGGTGAAGGTGCCACGGAGCTTGTTCACGACGAGGGTCGCGAGGGCTTCGCCCTCGAGGTCCTCGGCGATGATCAGGAGCGGCTTGCCCGACTTGATCACGGCCTCGAGGACCGGGAGGATGTCGCGGACGGAACCGATCTTCTGGTTCGCGATGAGGACGTACGGGTCGTCGAGGACGGCTTCCTGACGGTCCGGGTCCGTGACGAGGTACGGCGAGACGTAGCCCTTGTCGAACTGCATGCCCTCGGTGAAGTCGAGCTCGAGGCCGAAGGTCTGGCCCTCCTCGACG
>JAVHXX010000157.1 GCA_031119595.1 Patulibacter sp.
GGCCAGGCGACGGAGCGCCCGGTGCAGCGCGGCGCGTGGGCGCCGGCCGGGCGGGGCGATCGGGGTGGTTGCAGACATGCGAGGGGACCTTTCAGCCGAGACGGTGCCGCGACGGGGAGCGGCGATGGCTGCAC
Source organism: Patulibacter sp. (assembly GCA_031119595.1). Classification (GTDB taxonomy): domain Bacteria; phylum Actinomycetota; class Thermoleophilia; order Solirubrobacterales; family Solirubrobacteraceae; genus JAGIBJ01. Next base: position 135 of record JAVHXX010000157.1, read on the forward strand.
GGTCGCCGAGGGCGGTTGGCGACCGGTTGGGGTGCGCTTGGTGCGGGTCCCCGGCCGCTTGGAATGGCCGCGTTGAGGCGTGCTCAGGCCGCGCCGGACCTGCTTCACAGGCGCTCCGGGCCGTAGTACGCTCGGGCTGTCCCCCGGGTGGTGTCCGCGTCACCAGGCACGCCCGGATCGACCAACTGCCGTCCACGCTGAGGTCTTCAGGCCGGTCACCCGCCGGCCGTCGCCATCCATGTCTGTCCCGATGTCCCGTACGCGTGCGTTCCAGCGCGCGGCACTCCCGTCGATCCCCGCGGGACGCCGGCGCCGCCTGGGGCTCGCCCTGGCCGCAGGCCTCGCGTTCGGCCTGCCGGCCGTCGCCTCCGCGGACGTCGTCCAGGCGCCGGCCGCGTCGACCTTCCGCGACAGCGTCGGCGTGGAGATGCACTCCACGTTCACGGGCTACGCCTACGCGAACGATCCCGTCAGCGTGCTCGCGCTGCGCCTGAAGTACCTCGGCATCGGCCACGTGCGCGAGTTCGCCTGCCTCGACACCGAGGCCAACTGCGTCGCCCCGCGTACGCGCGTGGGCCAGCTCGCCTCCGCACTCGCCCCGAACCGCCTCAGCCCGGGCGCTCCCGGCCTGAAGTTCGACTACGGCGTCACCCCCGAGATCCACCAGGTCCCGGCCCGCGCCGACCGCGACGCCTACATCCAGCGCGCCTTCGACGCACTCGTGTCCCCGCCGCTCGCCGGCACGGTCGAGAGCATCGAGCAGAACAACGAGCCCGACCTCGAGAAGTCGACCACCTGGGCCCAGACCGTCGTCGGGGACGACGCCACCATCCACCGCCTGCTCGCGATGCCGAAGTACGCCTCGCTCGCCGCGGTGCCGCTGCTCACGCCGCCGCTGGGTCGCCCGACCGCCACCCCCACCCTCCTGGCCGCCGGCTGGAACGCATCGCAGGGCGAGGTCCCGAACTTCCACCCGTACGGCCCTGCCTGGGGCGGTCCGGAGAACGGCCCCCAGGTCGCATGTGCGACCGGCCTGGTGGCCCTCGACTGCGTGAAGACGCTGTCGACGAACGGCGGCGCCCCGATCGCGACCGAGTCCGGCTACTCGACCGCCGGCTACTTCTACACCGGCCAGAGCTGGGTGAGCGAGAAGGCGCAGGGCATCTACGAGCCGCGGATCCTCCTCGAGAACTTCGCGCTCGGCATCAAGCGCACCTACCTCTACGAGCTCCTCGACCTCAAGCCCGACTACTCCTCGGTCACCAACGGTTGGGGGCTGTACCGGTCGATGTACATCGGCGGCCAGCTGCGCGGCAGCGTCGCGAAGCCCGCCGGCAACGCGATCCACCGCCTCCAGACCCGCATCGGCGACCTCGGCGCCGCTGCCGCGCCCGGCAGCCTCGACCTGTCGATCACCGGCGCGGACGGCACCGCCGTCCCGTCGAGCACCGTGCGGCGCGTGCTCCTGCGCCGTGCCGACGGCTCCTACGCGCTCGCGCTCTGGCAGCCGAAGTCGGTCTTCGACAACACGATGTGGCAGCAGCACGACCTCGCCGTCGCGGACCTGCCGATCACGGTGAAGCTCAACTCCTCCGTCGCGGGCGGCTGGAGCGAGACCACGTTCCGCCCGTCGGTCGACGCCTCGGCGACGCAGTCGTCCGGATCGGTCTTCACGGTGCCGGTCGGCGCCGACGTGACCCTGATCGACCTGCGCGGCAGCGGCGCCGGGACCATCCCCGGCGGCGACGTCACCCTGCGGTAGCGGTCGCGGCTCAGGCGCGGAGCTCGCGGGGCGCGAGCGCCTCGAGCTGGTCGCGCAGGCTCGCGACCTCGTCACCGGCGCCGCGCGCACTCGCGAACGCGCAGGCGTTGAGCGCCTCGGTCACCAGGTCCGTGCGGGCGAGGGCATGCGCGAGGCGCGACCACGCCTCGCCGGAGTCCGGGTCGACGACCGTGGCCTGCTCGCAGGCCGCGACCGCCGCGCCGACGTCGCCGGCGAGCTGGTGCGCGAGCGCGAGGTCGAGGAGCCCTTCCACCGTGGCGCCGAGCGCCCGGGCCTTCTCGAGCGCGGTGATCGCACCGGCGCGGTCGAAGCGGGCCAGGCGCAGCCGCCCGACGCGCTCCCAGCCACCGGCGTCCCCCGGGGCGAGGTCGGCGGCGAGCTCGGCAGCGCCGAGCGCGAGATCGATGGCGCCCATGGCCTCGTAGATCCGGGAGGCGTACCGCTGCGGCGCGGGACGGCCCGGTTCGGCACGGATCCAGTCGCGGGCCGCACGGGCCGCGGCTTCGAGCTTGCCGGCCTGCCAGAACGCGAACGTGATCAGGCGCAGCACGACGGGGTTGCGCGGCTGGGCGTCGCGGGCGTAGGTGAGGCGCTGCGCGGCGACCTCGAAGTCGTTCTCGGCGAGCGCATGTCGGGCCGCGGTCATGAACCGCTCGACGCGGTCGGCGGCCGGGTCCGGGCGGCTGAAGTCGACGAACTGGAGGGAGCCGGCGGGCACCGTGCGGATGCTCTCCTGGAACCGCACGCGGGCCCACTGCTGGACGTGGTCGCCGTCGCCGGTGAAGTAGATCCCGTCGACCGTGCCCACGCCCCACTCGGGATACGAGAGGCAGCGCGCGTAGCGGTGCACGACCGAGTGGTCGGGCATGCGGTCGCCGAAGGGGTCGTTCTTGGCCTTGTCCTCGCGAGCGGCCGCGGCGCGCTGCTGCGCCTCGTAGTTGCGGCGGCCCTCCTCGGCGCGGGCGCGGCGCGCGGCCTGCCCGGCGACCTTGACGGCGTTCGCGGAGACCTTGCCGCCGCGCGATCCCTCGGCGAGCTGCTCGAGCTGGTCGGCGGCCTCGTTGATCGCCTTGAGATGGCGCTCGTGCTCGTGCTCGCGGCCGGCGGGCGCCAGATCGGGATGCCAGCGCTTGGCCATCGTGCGGCGAGCGGTCTGGACGGCCTTCTTGTCGAACGGCGGCGCGAGCTCGAGCAGCAGGACCAGCTGTTCGATGTCGACCACGGCGGACATCTGTCAAAGGGTACTGGCGTCGGGAAGGCGCTCCCACCGCTCCGGACGACCGATCGGCGACCGGCGCGCGGAGGGCCGGTGGCACGGTATGAACACGCCGGAACTGCTCGACCCATTGCACCGCTTGTGATACCCATCACTGTGCGACACGCACCATCCCGCGACCGTCCCGGGTCGCCACATCCGATGTCCCCAGTCCCCCGCACCAGCCGGGCCCGCGCCCTCGTCGTCGCGCTGGCCTCGGCCTCGCTCTCCTTCGCCGCCGGCGCCGCGCCGGCGTCGGCCGACGTCGTCCATGCCCCGTCCGCGGCCGCCTTCCGCGATTCGATCGGCGTGCAGACGCACCTCGACTTCGTCAACTACCCCGATGCCAACTCGACCGGCGCGCAGCTCGGCGACGCGCTCCGCGCCCTCGGCGTCCGGCATGTCCGCGACAACGCCTGCCGCAACGTGACCGCGGGCTACTGCGACAAGACCCTCGCGCAGATGACCGCCATGGCCGACACCTTCGCGGCGAGCGGTGGTCCGAAGGTCGGGTTCATCCTCAACGCGACCTCGCTCGTCAACGCCTCGAAGAACACCCGCGCCGACCGCGACGCGGCGATCCTCAAGTCGCTCACCTGGATCCGCGACACGCCGGGCATCAGGAACCTCACCGAGGGCATCGAGATGGTCAACGAGCCCGACCTGCGCGGCGGCTCGGGCTGGGCCGCCCAGACCATCGCCGACGCCCAGACCTTCGAGCGCCTGCTCGCCTCACCCGACTTCGCGAGCCTGAAGGACATCCCGCTGCTCGCGCCGCCGCTCGGCCATCAGAACAACGCCACGGCGCCGCTGCTCGCCGCCGGCTGGACCAAGGACCTCGCAGGCGTGTCGAACCTCCACGCCTACCCGTCGGTCAACGGCACGCCCGAGACGACCGGCATCTGGAACAAGTGCCCCGACAACGGCACCATCACCGTCCTCCAGTGCGCGCAGCAGCTCGCGCCGTCCGAGAAGACCCTCGTGACCGAGGCCGGATACTCGACCACCGGCGACACGATCACCGCCAACTGGGTCAACGGCGACACCCAGGCGACGTACATCCTCCGGCTGCTGCTCAGCAACTTCAACGCCGGCATCCCGCGCACGTACCTCTACGAGCTGAGCAACCTCGCCTCGAGCCCGAGCACCCAGGACCAGGGGTTCGGCCTCTACTACGCCCAGGCGACCGGCAGCGGCCCGGTGCTCGGCACGCCGAAGCAGTCCGGCAAGGCGATCGCGAACCTCAATGCGGAGATCGGCGACCTCGGCTCGGCGGCCGTCCCGGGCGACGTGAACCTCACCGTCACCGACCCGTCGACCGGCGCCGCGCTCGGCAACGACGTCATCGACAAGACCATCCTGCGCCGCGCCGACGGCTCCTACGCCCTCGCCGTCTGGCAGCCGGCGCTCTCGGAGTACACGAACAGCTGGTCCTCCCCGAGCAACATCACCGTCCCGGCGAAGTCGATCCGCGTGTCGCTCGACGGTTCACAGGGCGGCTGGAACGCCACGAGCTACCACCCGGTCGACAGCAACAGCCCGGTGCAGAGCTGGTCGAACACCGCCACCCTCGACCTGTCGGTCAACGACGACGTCACCCTCATCGACCTGCAGCCGCCGGCCGGGCTGCGCGGCACCACCGTCGCCGAGCCGACCCCGTCGAACCCGCCCGGCACCACGGTCCCGGAGGGCACGATCCCCGGCACCACGATCATCACGCCGACGCCCGTGCTCGCGCCGATCGACCAGTCGACGTCGACTACAGCACCGAGTACTGACGCACAACGTCTCGCAGGGGCGTCTCAAACAGGAGCGACAACAACCCCTGCTCAAGCTCGCGCGCGAGCAGTCGCAGCTCGTGAAAGAGCGAATCGTCTCGCCCGTGCTCGTAGTCGAGCGCATCGAGCCTACGCCGCGTGTCTGGATCGGCAAGTCGCTGCAGCACGGCGTCATACGCGGACAACGCACGGACACCCTCGTCCCACGCGTCCCACGTCCAGAATGCGTGCGCTATGCGGTCGGTGGCTGGCGCGCTGAACTGGTCGAGCAGGTAGCCCGGCATCTCGTCGGCCGGCAGGTTCCGGCAGGCGAGCACCGGGAGCAGCCCGCCCATGAAGAGCACCTTGCGCGCGGTGCGGAGCTTCACGTTCCGGACGGCCCACTTGCGGTTCTCCTGTTCGCGGCGTTTGCCCTCGAAGTCGACCGCGATCGTGCGCCAGTAGCGGATGAGGTCGTTCAGGAGGAACCGCGGCGGACGGTAGTCGCGGGTACGCCCACCGGACAGGTACGCCCCGACGACCTTCTCGAGCGCGGTGCGGTGGTGCTCGGCGCCGGTCGCGGCGACCGACTCGAGGATGAGCAGCATCCGCCGGGTGAGGTTCTGGTTCGAGTCCTCCTCGAGCCCGATCCGGGCGAGGTCCTCGACATGCACGGCCGTGCCGAACGTGCCCTGCGTGCCGGGCTCGGCGCCGTGCCGCCTGAGGATCTCGGCGAGCCCGTCGAGGTCGGCGGCGAGCGGCGCGTGGTCGAAGTCCGGGCCGAGCGCGAGCTGGTCCTTCGAGACCGGCCCGTCCTCGGGATCGGGTGCCCGCTCGGCGGAGGCGTCGACGAGGAGCCAGTCGAGGTCGCTCACGCCGGTCACCTCGGCGCGGCCCCACGAGCCGAGCAGCACCACGGAGGTCTGCTCCGGGAGCGGCATCTCGCGCAGGTCGACGGCGAGGGCGTTCAGGCCGCGCTCGCTCCGGGCGCGGGCCTCGAGGAGCGCCGGGAAGCTCGCGGCGCGGCGGGCGGCCAGGTGCTCGAGAGCGCCCAGCGGCGCGCGTCCCTGGCGGTCGTCCATGGCGGGAAGCCTTGCACGAACGGCCCGCCGGACCTCAAGACGCCTTGGCGCCGCCCTTCGCGGTGAGGGTCGCGGCGCCGGCGCGGAGGAAGTCGAGGGCGACGCGGATGTCGTCGAGACCGAGCTCCTCCTGACCGGGCATCGAGCGCGCGCGGATCTCCCCGAACGCGCCGAGCGTGGTGGCGGCGAAGAGCTGTGGACCGAAGTCGGTGGGGGCGAGCCCCGCCTCGGCGGCGAACGCGGCGGCGAGCCCGGCGCCCAGCGATTCGAAGAGCTGGGCCTCCTTGGCGCGGAGCTCGGGATCGCTGACGATCGCTCGGTGGATCAGGCCGCGGAGCTCGCCCTCCTGGGCCCGCTCGGCCTCGTCGAGGCCGGCCTTGTCGGCGCGGACGCGGTCCGCCTCGCCGGCGATCCACTGCTCGATCCGGTCGACCGCGCCACCCTGGCCATCGGCCATGAAGGCCGAGAACCGGCCCATGAGGTCGGGGACGTCCGTGAAGAAGATCTCGTCCTTGCCCGCGAAGTAGCCGGACACCGTGCGCGGCGAGATCTCGGCCCGCGCCGCGATGCGGCTGATCGTCGCGCCCTGGAAGCCGGTCTCGAGGGTGAGCTCGGCGGCGGCGCGCTGGATCGCGGCCTTCGTGCGGCGGTGCTTGCGCTCACGCAGACCGAGAGGAGCTTCGGCGTGGGACATGCCAAGGAGTCTAGATGATTTTGCATCTCCTTGCATTTTTGCGTTGCTATGCAATTATGCACGTCGCAGCAACTCTGCCTCGCAACGTACTTTTCCGCTCAGGACCTCTTTCCCATGGCCTCGTTCCTCCATCGTCTCGGCACCTTCGCGGTGCGCCGCAGGCGTCTCGTCCTCCTCGGCTGGCTGGTCGCGTTCATCGCGGTCGCCGGCACCTCAGCCGCAGTGAGCAAGCCGTTCTCGACGGCGTTCTCGATCCCCGGCACCGAGTCGCAGCAGGCGATCGACCTGATCGCCGCGAAGACGCCCGGCGCGAACGCCGGCGGCGCCACCGGCCGCGTCGTCTTCGCCGCCGCCGACGGCATAACGCTCACCGGCGGCGAGCAGAAGGCGGCCGTCGAGCAGGCCACGGCGGCGCTCGCCAAGGTCGACGGGGTCACCTCCGCGACCGACCCGTTCACCGCGCGCACCGTCTCCGAGAACGGCCGCGTCGCCTACGTCGACGTGCAGTTACGCTAGCCGCAGCGCGCGGTGACCACCGAGCAGACCGACGCGCTCTCGAAGGCCGCGGACACCGCGAAGTCGGCCGGGCTCGAGGTCGAGTTCGGCGGATCGGCGGCGCCGGCGGTCGAGGCCGGGAACGTCGGTGAGGCGCTCGGCGTGGGCGTGGCGCTGATCGTCCTCGCGATCACGTTCGGGTCGCTGCTGTCGGCGGGGCTGCCACTGCTCACCGCGATCATCGGCGTGGGCATCGGCATCACCGGCATCGGGATCATCAACGCGCTCACGTCGCTCGGGTCGACCGCGACCTCGCTCGCGGCGATGCTCGGCCTGGCGGTCGGCATCGACTACACGCTCTTCATCCTCTCGCGCCACCGCACGCAGGTCTTCGACGGGATGGACGTCGGCGAGTCGATCGCCAAGGCCGTCGCCACGGCCGGCAGCGCGGTCGTGTTCGCCGGGTCCACGGTGATCATCGCGCTCGTCGCGCTGGCCGTCACCGGCATCCCGTTCCTCGCGCAGATGGGTGGCACGGCGGCCATGACGGTCGCGATCGCCGTCCTGCTCAGCCTCACGTTCGTGCCGGCCCTGCTCGCGGTCGCGGGCACCCGCGCCACGCGCGGCAAGAACTTCAGCGCGAAGCTCCCCGACCCGAACAGCCCCGCGAGGCCCACCCGCGGCGCGCAGTGGATCGCCGTCGTGATGCGCCGACCGATCGTGGCCAGCGTGGTCGTGGTGGTCGCCCTCCTCGGCGTCGCCTCCCCGGCGCTCGACATGCGCCTCGGCCTCCCGGGCGACGACGGCGCGAACCCGGCCAGCACCCAGCGCAAGGCCTACGACCTCGTGACCGGCGCGTTCGGCCCCGGCTTCAACGGGCCGCTCACGATCGTCGCCGAGGTGCCGGCCGGCAAGGACGGCGCCGCCCTCGGTGCCGCCACGGCGGCGAAGCTCAGGGCGTTCGACGACGTCGCGAACGTGAGCCCGGCCATCCTCAACCCGGCGAAGGACCTGGCGATCATCTCGGTCACGCCGTCGAGCGGGCCGTCATCGCAGGCGACCGAGGACCTCGTGAACGCCATCCGCGACGGCGCCCCCGCGATCGAACAGGCGACGGGCGCGAAGGTGCTCGTGACCGTTCAGACCGCCACGAACATCGACGTGTCCCAGCGGATGTCGAGTGCGCTCGCCCCGTACCTCGCCGTGGTCGTCGGCCTCGCCCTGATCCTCCTGATGATCGCCTTCCGGTCGATCCTCGTGCCGCTCACCGCCATCGCGGGGTTCCTCCTCACGATCCTCGCGTCGTTCGGCGCGGTCGTCGCGGTGTTCCAGAAGGGCTTCCTCGCGAGCCTCTTCGGCGTCGCCACGGAGGCGCCGCTCGTGAGCCTGCTGCCGGTCCTCATCGTCGGCGTGATCTTCGGCCTCGCGATGGACTACCAGGTGTTCCTCGTCTCGCGGATGCGCGAGGACTTCACCCACGGCTCCTCCGCGCACGACGCCGTCCGCGACGGCTTCCGGCACGGTGCTCGGGTGGTCACCGCGGCCGCGCTCATCATGATCTCGGTCTTCGCGGGCTTCATCCTCCCCAACGATCCGATCATCAAGTCGATCGGATTCGCGTTCGCGATCGGCATCCTCATCGACGCCTTCCTGATCCGGATGACGCTCATCCCGGCCCTCATGACGCTCCTCGGCGAGCGGGCCTGGTGGATGCCGCGCTGGCTCGACCGGATCATCCCGAACGTCGACATCGAGGGTGCGGCGATCCACCAGCGCGAGCTCGAGACGGAGCGG
>JAVHXX010000158.1:0-3040 GCA_031119595.1 Patulibacter sp.
CCAGGGCACGGACCGGGTCGAAATCGCGGTGCTGGGCGGCCGAGACCGGCGCGACCACGGTGACGCGATGTCCGAGAGCGGCGAGCGCCCGGTAGAGCTTGAACTGCCGGACCGAGCCGCCGCTGACGCCGTCGGCGTGAGGCAGTTCGGTGGTCAGGTGGAGGATGCGCAGCGGGCCACTCACGTGGTCGGTGCTGCGACCTCGGGGACGCCCTCGAAGGCGCGCAGGGCGCGCTTCGGGTTGAGCACGTCGGCGAGGACGCGCTCGAACCCGCGCGAGACGGCCTCGGGCGAGAAGTGCTGCTGGGCGTAGTCGAAGCCGCGCCGGCCCGCGGCGGCGAGGGCGTCGCGGTCGGCGACGACACGGCTCGCGAGCGCGGCGAAGTCGGCGGGACGCGCGGCGTCGGTGACCCACCCGGCGCCGGAGTCGCGGACGATGCGCGCGGTCTCGGAGTGCGGGTCGACCGAGGCGAGCACCGGGATGCCCCAGGCCATGTAGTTCATGAGCTTCGACGGCAGGTTGAACTCGGTGATGTCCGGGCGCTGGCTCACGAGCCCGATCGAGGCCGATCGCAGCACCGGGACGAACTCGTCGCCGTAGAACACGCCGGGCATCTGGACGGCGTCCGAGGTGATGCGCGAGGCGACGTGGTCGGCCTCGACGCCGGTGCCGGCGATCAGCAGCCGGGTGCCCGCCTTGCGGAGCTCGTCGCTGCCCTGGAACGCGTCGACGATCTTGTCGAGCCCCTGCGAATGGCCGATGTTGCCCATCGCGAGGATCGTGGCCGGGGCATCCGCGAGGGCGGCGATGTCGTTCGGGGCCTCGGCCATGCGGCTCGTCGGGTTGAAGATCCGCACGATGTGGTCGCTCGGGACGCCCTTGCCGACGAGGTTGTCGCGGAAGGCGTCCGAGATGGCCACGACCCGCGAGGCGGAGCGGTAGGTCGAGCGCTCGAAGCGGCGTGCGGCGCGCAGCAGGGCCCCGTCGTCGCTGAGCTGCCCCGTGGTGGCGGCACCGTCGGTGACGATGTCCTGGAGCCACATCACCCATGGCACATTGCGCACACGGCTGGTCGCCATCACGACGGACAGCGCCGGCATCGAGGGACTCACCGCGAGGATGATGTCGGGGCGGTCGAGTGAGACTGCTGCGACCGCTTGCGACACGGTGAACGACAGGTCCTGACGGATCCGGGCGCGTCCGGAGTCGCGCCCGAACCACAGCGGTAGACGCAAAACCGGCACGTCGTCGCGGACCTCGCGATACGGGCGGAACGCCCGACCCCAGGCCGGGGCGGGATAGTGCGGGTGCGCGGCGACGACGGAGACCTCGTGGCCCAGGCTTTTCAGGCCTTTTGCGACCGCCGCGCTCAGTGGCGCAATGCCCTGGGGCTCTGGGTCATAGTTCGAACTCCAGAGTTGGACGCGCATCACTCAGCGACCACACTGCCATCGAACACCCCACATGCATAGCAACATGAGTCACAGACCGTTTTCCTACTTTGATGGTCTGAGAGGATGAAAGCGTGGTGACCCCCAGCTTTCAGGATTCGCCTGCCGACCGCAACCCGGTCGCAGCCGTCCCCTCCTCGGCGGACATCGCCGTCCGGCGCCGTATCCGGCGCGTCGTGGCCCAGTGGCCGCTGATCCTCGCCTGCGCGTTCCTCGCGGCGATCGCGGGCTACGTCCTGTCGTCGTCGCGGCCCGCCGCGTACGAGGCCTCGAGCGACGTCGGCCTGCAGTCGGTCGACCTCGTCTCGCTGCTGCTCTCGGGGAACACCGCGACGCAGAGCGACCTCGTCCAGCGTGACCTCGCCACCGGCTCCCAGATGATCGGCATGGCGCCGGTCCGCGAGCGCACGGTGAAGATGCTCGGCGACGGCACCACGCTCGACGACCTCGCCAAGGACGTCACCGTCACCACCAGCCTCGACACGAACGTCCTCACGATCACGGCCCGCGACTCCAGCGCCAAGCAGGCCCAGAAGGTCGCCGACGCCACCGCGAACGCCTTCATCGACCAGCGCGCCTACAACTCTCGCCTGCAGATCAAGACGGCCGCGAAGAAGCTGCTCTCGCAGTACCACGCGCTCAACGCCACCGACCGCGCGTCGGCCACCGGCCAGGCCCTCCAGGATCGTTGGCGCCAGCTCACCGCCACGAGCGCCGTCGCCACCGGTGGCGTCCAGGTGCTCCAGGAGGCCTCCGCGAACCCGGCCAAGCAGGTCGCGCCCAAGCCGGCCTTCACCGCGATCCTCGGCCTCTTCGGCGGCGGCATCCTCGGGCTCGTCGCCGCGTTCCTGCGCGCCGGACTCGACGACCGCATCCGCGACCCGAAGGAGTTCACGGAGCTCTGGCCGCTGCCGGTCGCCGGGCACGTGCCGCGCACGAAGGTCATCACCGAGCTCGCCCACCAGGTCACCGGTGACGCCGCCCTCGAGGCCTTCGCGATGACCCGCACCAACCTGCGCTACCTGCACGTCGGCGGCGACATCAAGACGATCGTCGTCACCTCCGCGCAGGCCCAGGAGGGCAAGACGACCGTCGCCTGGAACCTCGCTTCGGTCACGGCCCTCGCCGGGAGCCGCGTGCTGCTCATCGAGGCCGACCTGCGCCGCCCGGTACTCGCGCAGCGCCTCGGCGTCACCTCGCGCGCGGGCCTGTCCGAGATCCTCGCGGGCATGGCGGGCATCGAGGACGCCCTCATCAAGCTCCCGCGCGACTCCGACGACCTCGGCCCGCGCCCGCACGTGATCCTCGCCGGGGCCGTGCCGCCGTCGCCGATGCCGCTGTTCGAGCGCGGGGCGCTCGCGAGCCTCCTGCAGACGCTCAAGCCGCACTACGACCTGATCATCATCGACACGCCGCCGGCCACCGTCGTCGCCGACGCGCTCACGATCATCGGCCACGTCGACGCCGCCGTGGCGGTCGCCCGGCTCGGCACCGTCACGCACGAGCGCTTCACGGAGCTCCGCGACGTGCTCAACGCGTCGCCCACGCCGGTCGGCAAGATGAATGAAGTTTGTTTCCCTCTCATTCT
>JAVHXX010000158.1:3050-8990 GCA_031119595.1 Patulibacter sp.
CCCGGACTGTCGAGATCATCCGCGCAAGCGCCGCCCTCGCCGACACCGGCGGGCCCCACCCCGCCCCCGGTTACTACGGCTACGGCCCGGACGACGCCAAGGCGGCGACCGGGCCCGGCAGCGGCCCCTCGGGCGGCACCCAGGCGAACGGCACCGCGCCGCGCCCCGCCGGTTCCGGTTCCCCGGACCGTCCCTCGCCGACCACGGTCTAGGTCCTCCCGATGGCGCGCGTCTCCGTCGTGGTCGTCTCGTTTCATTCCGAGGCGACCCTCGGTGCCGCGGTGGCGAGCATCCCGGACGCCGTCGAGCTCATCGTCGTCGAGCAGAGCGCCACCGGTCATGCCGCCGAGGTCGTCGCCGAGCACCGGCCGGGCACGCGCGTGGTCCAAGCCGGCGCGAACCGCGGCTTCGGCGCCGGGTGCAACCTCGGCGCCGCGAACGCCACCGGTGACGTCCTCGTGTTCCTCAACCCGGATGCCCGCCTCGTCGAGGGCACCTACGACGATCTCGCGCAGGCCGTCGTCGACCGCGGTGGCGCGATCGTCGGGCCGGCGCTGCGCGACGAGGACGGCCACGCGATCACGCGCGCCCGCCACTGGATGACACCCGCACGCCGCGTGACCGATCTCCTCCTCCCCCGCCACCTCCAGCCGGCCGCGACTGCCCTCGACATCCCGGACGACGACCCCCGCTACCTGGAGGGCGGCGAAGTCGACTACATCCAGGGCGCGTGCATGGCGGTCGGCCGCGAGGCGTTCTTCGCCGCCGGCGGCTTCGACGAGAGCTTCTTCCTCTACGGCGAGGAGGAGCACCTCGCGTTCCAGCTGCGTCGGCACGGGCTCGGCAGCTTCCTCGAGCCGTCGGTCGTGGTCGAGCACATCGGGGCCACCTCGACCGACCTCGTGAGCGGGTTCGCCACCCGGCAGCTCTTCCGGTCCACGGTGCTCAGCTTCCGCAACCAGCTCGGGCGCGGGCCGGCGATCGGCGGGGCCGTCGCCGTCGGCGCCGCGCTCGCGATCCTGCTGGTGACCACGCCGCTGCGGCGGCTCGTCGGCTTCCGTCGCGACCAGGGCGTCGCCTGGTGTTGGCACGGGATCCGCGGCGTCGTCGCCGGAGTGCTCGGCCGGCCGGTCCGGCCGCCGTCGGTCGACGCGGGCGCCGCGCCGGCGTGGATCGGCACGTCCGCCCCCGCACGGCCGGCCTCCGCCTCGGCGGTCACCGACCGATGAGCGACGAGCCTCCCCAGCCGACCGCACCGCTTCCGGCCTCGGACACCGCCGTGGACCCGGTCGACGCGATCGAGGCCCCGAAGCGCCTCGGCTTCCTCGGCAACGCCGGCATCACCCTCATCACGACCACGGTCACGATGATCGTGTCGCTCGCGCTGAGCCCGTTCATCGTGCACGAGCTCGGGCTGCGGGTCTTCGGATTCTGGGCGCTCGTCTCCGCGCTCACCCAGTACCAGGGCCTCCTCGACCTCGGCATCGGCATCGCGCTCGCGCGGTTCGTCGCGGTGCACGGCGCCCTCGACGAGCGCGAACGCATCGACCGCCTCTCCGCCGCTGCGGTCGCCGTGACCGGCCCGATCGCGGCCGCGGTCGTCCTGGTCTCGATCGTCGTCGTGCTGGTGCTGCCCGGCTCGTGGACCGACACCTGGCCCGCGCACTGGCAGCTCACCGTGGTCACCGTGAGTGGGGCGCTGTCGTGCTCGTTGCTCGCCTCCGTGCTGCTCGCGTTCCCGCGCGGACTCGAGCGCTGGGACCTGCAGTCGCTCGCGTCGCTGGTGTACCAGCTGGTGTTCGGCGCCTGCACGCTGGTGACGCTCCTTGCCGGCGCCGGCATCGAGGGCCTCGGGTTCTCCACCCTCGCCGGCGGCCTCGCGATGTTCGCGGTCGCCTTCACGATCAAGCGGCGCCTGTGGCCACAGCGGATCCTGGGCCGCGCCCACTGGGCCGACGTGAAGGAGCTGGTCGGCTACTCCGCGAACCTGCAGGTGTCGTCGCTCACGATGATCGTGAACGCCCAGGCCGACAAGCCCATGATCCTCGCGGTCGGCGGGTCGCTGCAGTTCGTCGGGCTGTACGAGCTCGCATCGCGGGTGGCCGCGCAGGCCCGCTATTTCCCGTTCGCGGTGCTCGGCCCGCTCACCGTGCGCCTGGCCCACGAGACGGCCGGCAAGCCGCTCGCCGTCGCGCGGCCGCTCTACGACTGGGCCCTGCGGCACCTCATCGCCCTCGGCGTGGCCCCGATGCTCGCGTTCTACGGCGTGTGTTACCCGCTGGTCATGGCCTGGCTCGGGCCGTCGTTCGAGGGGTCGAGCCAGATGGTCGCGCTGCTCGGGCTCGGCTACGCGGTCAACCTCATGACCGGCGCGGGCACCGCCCTCGCGAACGCCGCCGGCCGCCCGGACCTCGAACGCAACTACTGCCTCATCGCCCTCGCGACGAACCTCTCGCTGTCGGCGCTGCTCGGCGCGCTCGTCGGCCCCTGGGGCGTCGTCGTCGCCACGATGACCGGCCTGATCGTGTCCGCGATCTGGTTCCTCTGGCGCGTGCAGGCGTGGCTCGCCGACGGCACCGGCTGGACCACGGACGTCCTCCGGGAAGGCCTCCCGAACCTCGCCGTCGGGCTGGCCTTCGGCGTCCTGCCGATCGTGCTCACCCGGCTCACCGGCCTGACGGGCCGCATCGAGCTCCTCGGTCTCGGCATCGTCTGCGGGCTGCTGTTGCTCGCGTCGCTCGTGGTCACCGTGCCGCAGGTGCGGCAGCTGCTCGGCAAGGTGCTGGGCCGCGGCGTGCCGGTCGCCGAGTAGCCGGCGCGGCGCCGGCCCGCAGCCTCAGCTGCGGCTCAGCGGCAGAGGAAGTTCCACATCGACCCGAGGCACGCGCGGAACTCGTCGCGCGTGAGCGGGCCGCGGCCGTCGGAGTCCATGATCCGGTAGCCGTGCTCCGTGCAGAGGAGGTCCCACACGTCGCCGGAGGTCGCGCCGAAGTGGCAGCTGGCGTCCTCGCCGTGCTCCATCCAGATCGGCGGGTGCTGCTCGCGCAGGATCCGCTCCGCACCCTGCAGCGCCTGGAGCTCTGCACCCTCGACGTCGATCTTGAGGAAGTCGATGCGGTGGTCCGCGGGCAGGACGTCGTCGAGGCGCACGACCTCCACGTCGAAGTGCTCGAGCTGGTGGCCGGTGAGGTCGCGGTCGCTGAGGCCCGAGTACCCGTCGTGGTCGACGACGTGCGTGAACTGCGCGGTCGTGGTCTCGTTCGACAGGGCCTGCTGGTGCACCGTGACCCCGGGGAACCGCCGGACGAGCTCGGCCGCCAGCGACGGCACCGGTTCGAAGGCGTGGTGCACGCCTTGGGGCGCCGTGCGGACGATGTCCTCGAGCACGCTGCCGTGGTTGCAGCCGATGTCGACGCAGTTGGAGTCCGCGTCGAGCATGAAGGCCAGCAGGAGGCGCAGATGCTCGTTGTCGAGGCGGTCGCGCCGACGGATCGGCTTCACGACCTCCAGCACGCGCCGCGCGGGTGTGGCGAGCGGACTCTCCAGGACGACGGTCTTCAGCCTCTCGCGCACCCGCCGCAGACTACCGACGGCACGCCGCCGCGCCGACTACCCGACGGTCTCGAGTGCGTAGTCCCACAGGCGCGCGGCGGTCGCCGGATCGAGGGCATGGTCGGCGATCCCGCACCATGCGCCGTCGACGTACGGGATCGCCTCGTTGCAGTCCTCGAAGTACGTGCCGGTCACGCCCTCGAGGAGCGGCGAGGTCGCCACGAGGATCGAGGTGGCGGCGCCCTGCTCGGGCGTCTTCCACTCGTGGTCGGCGACGCCCGAGAGCAGATCCTCGAGCACGTCCTCGGGCGTGTGGCGCAGCACGTTCGTGCGGATGCCGCCGGGGTGGAGCGCGTTCGCGGTGATGCCGTCGCCCGCCCAGCGCTTCGCCGCCTCGACCGCCATGAGGATCACCGCGGTCTTCGACTGGCCGTAGCCGATCCACGGGTCGTAGTCGCGCGTGTGGAAGTGCGGGTCGTCGAAGTCGACGTCGGAGGCCGAGTGGCCGTTCGAGCTGACGACGACGATGCGTGCGCCGCCGGCCGAGGCGAGCGCCGGATGCAGCCCGGTCGTGAGGGCGAAATGGCCGAGGAAGTTCGTCGCGAACTGCAGCTCCCAGCCCTCCGCCGTGCGGGTGAGCGGCGGCCCGAACACGCCGGCGTTGTTCACGAGGATGTGCAGCGGCCCGTCCCACCCGGCGACGAACTCGGCGATCGACTCCTGCGAGGAGAGGTCCAGCGGCAGCACCCACACGTCTTCGCTGCCGGTGCTCTCGCGGATCTCGGCGGCGACCTGCTCGCCGGCTCGGGCGTCGCGGACGCCCAGGGTCACCTCGGCGCCGCGCAGCGCGAGCACCCGGGCGGTCTCGATCCCGATCCCCGACGACGCCCCCGTGACGAGCGCTCGCTTGCCGGAGAGGTCGACCCCCTCGGAGACCTCCTCGGCCGTCGAGTGCTGGTTGAACGGGGTGGTGATCCTGGTGCTCATGACTCGTCCTCGGGGGTGCGTCGGCCCACGAAATCACACGCGACCGAACAGTGGACGGGCGTCACACGACGGCTTGTCGGATGCTCCAAGACGCGGGCGCGGCGAAGGAGCGAGCGGAGGTGGTGCTCCGCGCCGCGCGGTCCGAACCGCGCGACGTTTCGGTCACCAAGCGACCGTTTCGTCGCGTGCGGGCGCGGCCGGTCCGAACCGCGCGACGTTTCGGTCACCCAGCGACCGTTTCGTCGCGTCGCGGGCGACTCAGGCGTGCGCGCGGGCCGCGCGGGCGTGCAGCCCACCCACCACGACGCCACCGACGGCCACGCCGAGCACCGCGCAGCAGGCGGTGTTCGTGAGCCAGCCGGCGATCCCGCCGACGCTGCCGAGGGCGTGGTGCACCTTGTGCTCGAGGTGGTGGACGGCGTCGTAGAGCGCGTGCACTCCGAGGTCGTCGAGCCCGACGAGCAGGATGTGCCCGCCGACCCAGAGCATCGCGGCGATCCCGATGGTCGACAGCACCGAGAGCACCACCGGCATCGCGCGGACGAGCCAGCGCCCGAACCCGGCGACGGCTCCACCCGTCGAGCGGGCGAGCCGCAGGCCGACGTCGTCCATCTTCACGATCCCGGCGACGAGGCCGTAGACGAGGCCCGTGATCAGGAACGCGACGAGCACGAGGATCACGGCGCGCGAGACGAGCGGCTCGTCGGCGACCTCGTCGAGCGCGATGACCATGATCTCGGCCGAGAGGATGAAGTCCGTGCGGATCGCGCCCTTCACGAGCGCCTCCTCGTCGACCTCGGCCGCGGGGTCGTCACCCGCGCCGTGGGTACCGTGCGGGTGGAGCGCTTCCCACAGCTTCTCAGCGCCCTCGAAGCTGAGGTACACGCCGCCGATCATGAGGATCGGCGTGAGCAGGCCGGGCAGTAGTTCGCTGAGCAGCAGCGCCGCGGGCAGGATGAAGAGCAGCTTGTTGCGGATCGACCCGAGCGCGATGCGGCGGATCACCGGCAGCTCGCGTTCCGGGCTGAACCCGTGCACGTAGCGGGGTGTCACGGCGGTGTCGTCGACGACCACGCCGACGGCCTTCATGCCCGCGCGGCCCGCGCCCGCGGCGACATCATCGACCGACGCGGCCGCTGCCTTGGCAAGCGCCGCGACATCGTCGAGCAGCGCGGCCAGCCCGGCACTCATCGGTGGAGCTCGGCGAGGCGCGGCGTGGTCACCGGCGGAACGATACGGGCCGCGGTTCCGCGGCGTTGCAGCGCGACGCCACCGCGGCCTCAGGGTCCGGCGAAGGCGCACCCCGGCGCCGCCTGGAAATGCGGAAGGCCCCGCCGACGGCAGGGCCTTCCGGAAGATGGGCGCGGCGGGTTTCGAACCTGCGACCTCTCGCGTGTGAAG
>JAVHXX010000159.1 GCA_031119595.1 Patulibacter sp.
GTCTCGCCCTCGATCCATCCGGCGCAGGGCGTCGCTCCGTGCGCGATGTTCGGTTCGTCGATCACGAGGACGTTGTCCGGGTCGTCGATTCGCACCGACCGAGCGTACGCCCGCCCGCGCTGGCCTGCCAACCCTCAGCGCGCGGCGAGTTCTCCCCGCGCGAACCGCAGGGCGTCGGTGGCGATCTGCTCGCCGGCGCCGACGTGGCCGTGGTCGGTGAGGCGCGTACCCTCGGGGACGCGGTCCATCTCGACGAGCTCGGCGTCGACCGGGCACCAGCGGTGCTCCGCCTCGAGGAGGAGCTCGATGTCGAGGACGGAATCGCCGGCCGCCATGAGCTGCTCGATCTGCAGGCGCTCGCGGAGGTGGGCGGCCGCCATGCCCTTGCACACGCCGTGCGGCAGGCAGTAGAGCTTGCGGCCGTGCAGGACGGCGTCCCAGCCGAGGTGGGCGATGACGGCATTCGCCATTTCCTCCAGACCGTCAGGCGTCAAGCTCAGGTCGAGGGTGAGATACAGGAAGTGGCCGTCGACTCCGCGCAGGTCGGTGATCCACCCCACGCTGCCGGGCGATCCCAGCTCCTGTTCGATGAGCATGGTCGTCTCCTCGAGGGGCGAGCTCTCGGAGCAGATCCGGTCGACCTCGGCGTTCCACTCGGTGTCGAGTTCGCCGCGGTGCAGCAGCGTGGCGCCGTTCGCGCAGATCGCGTAGCCCTGGAGCGCCGCCTCCCAGACGGGCGTGATGCGGGCCATCTGTTCGCGCGAGCGGGTCGTCACCGGCACGAATGCGCCGTCCGCGGCGAGTTCGGCGAGGGCGTCGATCGTGGCCTGGCGGGTCACGGTGATACCGCGTCCCTTGTAGATCTCGACCACCGGGGCGTCCTCGCCGGGCGCGAGCCGCGCCGCCGAGTGCACGAGGGTGCGATCGAGGTCACTGGCCAGGACGAAGCGGGTCATGCGATGCCTCCGAGAGCAGGATGCGGGGCGACGACGGTCATTGGGCCTTGTCCTCGATCAGTCCGAAGCACGCGTAGACGTCACTCTCGCGCTCGACGATCGGGACGCCACGGTCGCGGGCGAGCAGGAGAATGTGGTCGAGGCGATCGGCCTTGCGTGGGTCGACGACGATCGCCTGCGGCAGGCGGCGCAGGAGGACCCGCGTGGTCTCCCCGATACCCGGCTTCACGCGGTGCACGTTCGCGATGGCGAACTCGGCCTGCACGGCTTGCACCTCCCGCAACCCGCGGCCGTCGGCCGGCGCCAGGGCGCCGAGGCCCTCGAGCAGATCCCGGACCGGCGGCAGCACGTCGAACTCGGCCGCGACCGCGTCGACGTAGTGCCGGGACCGATCGCGCTCCGCGAACTCGCGGTACACCCGCACGCCGTGGAACGAACCCTCGGGGAGCAGGTCCGGGCGGATGATCGTGCGCGACAGGAGCCCGCTGACCGTCGAGTTCAGGCACGCCGACGGAATGAGCTCGTCGGCCCGCGATGCGCAGAGCTCGGCGACGTGGGCCGGGTCGGTGAGCACGGCGAGCCGTGCCGGGATCCGCACGCCGTGCCGGGACGCATGGTCGTCCAAGGCTTCCTGGAGCTCCCAGCCGATGGCGCCCTTGCCGGTCCACCCGTCGATGAAGACGAGCCGCTCGGGGGCGTAGCGCTGGGTGAGGTACTCGAGGGCGCGCGGGTCGAGGCCACGCTCGCGCACGATCGACACGGTGTAGTGCGGCGCGTCGACGCCGGTCCGCAGCAACGCGCGGCGCAGCAGCACCCCGACGGGCGTCCCGGCACGTGCGAGCGAGACGAGCACCGGCTCGGCCGTGGCCTCCCGCACGATCCGCTCGGCGAGCACCGTCGTGAGCTCGGCGATCCGCCGTGCGGACTGCGTGAGGAGCCGCTCGAAGAGCGCCTCGTACTCGGCGGTCGGCTCGTACTCGATGGGCAGCGTCTCGGCGTAGTGGCCGCCGCCCTGCATGAGGCCCTCACGCACCTCCGTGGGGAGCTCGAGGCCTTCGCCCGAGAGCTCCGTCAGGAGCATGGTCACGTCGGCCGGAAGGTAGGAGCCCAGGTGCGGCGGCGTGCCGATCCGCGCCGCGTCGCCGGGCTGCGGCCTGTCGGCCGCGGTGACCGCTGCTGCGGGCTCAGGGGGCAAGGGTCACCGCCGTGAGGTCGCGGGCCCCGGCGGCGACGAGCGCATCGAGCAGCGCCTGGCCACGCTCGCGGTGGTCGCCGTCCTGGAAATGCACGACGATCGACGGGCGATCGGCGGGGTGCACGTTGTAGGCGAACCCGGGGACGGCGAGGTCGTCCGGATTGGCGAAGGCGAGGCCGTCCCGGATCGGGTACTCGGCGCGGTTGCTCACGAGCACGGGGCTGCGGGTCGTGGAGCTGACGAGCGCCGCGGCCGGCATCGATGCGCGCTGCGCGAATGCGAGGTGTTCACCGGTGCCGAGCACGAGCGACCGCGGCGCGAGCGGGCCGACCTCGGCGGCGGCCACGAGAGCGGCCTCCGCGAGCGCGAGCCGCGCCTCGCGGTCCTGGCCGTCGTGCTGGAGGGCGCCGTCGAACTCGAGAAAGAGGTCGCGGATATCGGCCTCGGCGGACGGTGGCACGGACTCGGCCTGCTGCGGCAGCGCGCCGCCGCTCCACCCCGCGACGGTGTGCTGCTCCGGGTCGCGGGTGGCGAGCGAGACGACGTCGATCGTGACGCCGAGCCTCTCCGCGAGGCGCTCGATGAGGCCAGCCCCGTCGGCGGCGCGGCCGTCGAGGATCGCCGCGATCACGTACTGCGGGCGCGGACTGACGCCGTGGATGACCTCGATGAGGTTGCAGGCCGTGGCGCCGGTGGTGAGTTCGTCGTCGACGAGCACCATCGTGCCGTCGGGCCAGCCGTCGAGCGGTTCGGCGATCCACTGCACCGGCGCGTGCGAATGGGGTTCGTCGAACGGGATCCCGCTGGCGGCGATCGATGCCTGCCGCGTCGTGGTCTGCCAGAAGACGGCGTCGAGGGCGGTCGCGACCTGCTCGCCGAGGGCCGTGGCCGTCTCGGCGAACCCGATCACGAGGTACGGCTCGGCGCCGGCGACGCGTTCGCTGCCGCGGGCCTCGTCGGCATGCGGCACCGTGCCCACGGGCGCGCCCTCGATCTCGTCGACGAGGTCCAGCGCGACCGACGTCGTCCCCTCGAGCACGGCGAGGCGTGCCCGCTCGGCGCGCGGGTCGCCGGCGACGGCCAGACCGAGGGCCAGCCCCGCGAGGCGGCAGCGCGGCGCGGTCACCGGCATGTGCTTGCCGAGCACGGTCGACACGAGCACGAAGGCCCGCTTCGGGTTGTGGCGTTCGGCGACCTTGACGAGCGATTCAGCGGCCACGGCGGTCCTCGATCTCGAGCAGGGCGAAGAAGGAGTGGTCCGGGCGCAGCACGCCGAACGTCCGGGCGCGGGCGAGGATGCGCTCCGCCCAGAGGCCGTGCGGCTTGGGCTCGTTCATGCGCTCGCCGCCCGGGCTCGCGGTCACGCCGTCACCTTCACGGTTGGCCGCCGCGACCGCGACGGCGCTCTCCCACTCCTCGTGCGAGACGGCGTAGGCCGCATCGACCGCCATCGCGTGCGTCGGATGGATGACGGTCTTGCCGTGGAGGCCGTTCGCGCGGTCGAGCATCGCCTCGCGCACGAGGCCGTCGATCGCCCCCGAGAGGAGGCGCTTGCGGAGCGCACGGCCCTCGTCGTCGCCGAACTCGTCGGCGAAGGGGGTCTCGCGCAGGCGCGGTTTGAAGACCCGCGGCTCGCGCACGTACTCCCAGACCGCGCCGCTGATCGGCGGGGCGTCGGCGTCACGCCCGAGCACGTTGACGATGTCGGCGATCACGTCGCGGACCACCGCCAGATCGTAGATCGTGAAGTCCCGGGGGCGGCGCAGTCCCCACAGACCGGAGAGGTCCGTGGCACCGATGCGCAGGCACGGCACGAGCGCGCGGTGGCGTGCGATCACCGACCGCAGCTCGAGGAGCGAGTCGAGACGGGCTTCGCGGTGGGCGAGGTCGGCGCCCTCGAGGATCGGCAGCCCCCAGAGCGGGCGGTCGCGGCCGGCCTGGGCCGTCGCGACGATCTTCATGAACGCCCGCGCCTGGTCGGCCCCGACCTTCGGCAGCACCACGCCGTCGAGCTCGGCCGCGAGGTCACCCCACTCGCCGAGCAGACGCTCGAGATGACGCGGGTCACGCACGCGCACGAACACGTACGGGACGCTGTCGCGCGAGCCCGCTGCCTGCACCCGTGCTCGGACCTGCCGGAGCATCTCGTCGACGCGTGCCTCGGCCTCGCCGAGATCGCGGTCGGCGATGGCGTCCTCGAGGCAGAAGACCATGGCCGTGACCGACGGCCAGTAGTTGCTCAGCAGCCGCTCGGCCGCCTTCGGCGTGGTCGCGGGGACGTAGAGCACCGCACCGAGGGCGGCACCGACGGCATCGACGTCGACCGCCGCCCGGATCGGCTCCGGCGGCCGCTGGAAGAGCTCGTCGCGGGTGAGGTCGTCGAGGTGCGAGTAGCGCGAGAGTGCGCGAGCGGTCACGTCACTGGCGGTCACGTGGCCCACTCTCGCGATACGGCGGGGCCATGTCCACTCCCGCCGTCGGTTGACAACAACTGCGGCCCGTGCGATTCGCGGCCGGCGGGCCCGCGCCTACGCCGACGCGCTCCGGGTGCCGGCGGCCTCGGCGTCCTCGGCGTCCTCGAGGCGGTTGGCCCGAACGGACCAGGCGAAGGCGAGGATGATCGTGAGGGCACCGAGGGAGCCGGTCACGACCTCCGGGATGTGGTGCTCGATCCCGATGAACAGGAGCACCGCGAGGATGCCGATCGCCCAGTGTGCCCCGTGCTCGAGGAAGCGGTACTCCGACAGCGTGCCCGCCCGCACGAGGTAGACGGTCATGGTCCGGATGTAGATCGCGCCGAGGCCGAGGCCGATCGCGATGACGATGATGTCGGTGGAGATCGCGAAGGCGCCGATCACGCCGTCGAAGGAGAACGACGCGTCGAGCAGCTCGAGGTAGAGGAAGCTCGCGAGGCCGCCCTTCGCCACCGCGCTCGCCGCGGCGATCCGGACCTCGTGGGCCGAGGCACCGGCGTCTTCGACCTCGTCCTCGGTCTCCCCGGCCTCGAGCGATTCCTCGAGCCGGCCGGCGACGCCGTTGCTCAGGAGGTACGCGATCATCCCGGCCAGACCGGAGACGAGGATCGGCTCCTTGAGGTCGGCCTTGACGAACTGGGAGAGGAGCAGCAGCACGATCGCCGCGATCGCGGAGGTGATCGCGTCGATGTGGCCGAGCTTCGCGAGGGGCCGCTCGATCGGCCCGAGCCAGTGCGTGTCCTTGTCCTCGTCGAGGAAGAAGTTCAGGAACACGAGCAGCAGGAAGATGCCGCCGAACGCGGCGATGTCCGGGTAGGCCTCGGTCAGGTGCCGCGCGTATTCGTCCTGGTTGTTCAGGGCGAGGTCGACGACGTCGTGGAGGCCGATGCCGGCCGCGAGCGACACGATCACGATCGGGAAGATCAACCGCATCCCGAAGACGGCGATGAGGATGCCCCACGTGAGGAAGATCTTCTGCCACTTCTCGGACATCGTCTTGAGGACGGCGGCGTTGACGATGGCGTTGTCGAACGAGATCGAGATCTCGAGCACGGCCAGCAGCGCGACCACGAGGCCGACCTTGGGGCCTCCCAGGATCCCCGCCCCCACCACCGCGATCACGGTGAGCACGAGTGGGATGCGGAACGTCTTCAGAGGGTTCAAGAGGGATCCAGGGGAAGGGTGTGCGTGGGTGTGGTCCGGCGCGGGGGCGCCGGCCCGGAAGGTGGCTGGGGGCCGGCGTCAGCCGACGTTCACGCCGTAGTCGGAGGCGATGCCGGCGAGGCCCGAGGCCCAGCCCTGGCCGACCGCGCGGAACTTCCACTCGGCGCCGTTGCGGTAGAGCTCGCCGAAGACCATGGCGGTCTCGGTGGAGGCGTCCTCGGAGAGGTCGTAGCGGGCGATCTCGGTGCCGTCGGCCTGGTTCACCACGCGGATGAAGGCGTTGCGGACCTGGCCGAAGCTCTGCGCGCGGGTGGCGGCGTCGTAGATGGAGACCGGGAAGACGATCTTCGCGACGTCGGCGGGGACGCCCGAGATGTTCACCTTGATCTGCTCGTCGTCCCCGTCGCCGGCGCCGGTGAGGTTGTCGCCGGTGTGCTCGACGGAGCCGTCGGGCGACTTCAGGTTGTTGAAGAACACGAAGTTCGCGTCGGTGGAGGCCTTCTCGTTCTCGCCGAGCAGGATCGCGCTCGCGTCGAGGTCGAAGTCGGTGCCGTCGGTGGTGCGGGTGTCCCAACCGAGGCCGACGATCACGGCGGACAGGCCGGGAGCTTCCTTGGTGAGGGAGACGTTGCCGCCCTTGGTGAGTGAGACGCCCATTGCTGCTCCTGGTGCCGAGAAGGTCGAGGTTGCGGTCGACACTATCGGCTCGTCCGTCAGGACCCGGTAAGCAGGGGCGGTTTCATTCCGGCCCGCCCCTCCATCCGGATACCGGCGGATCGTGGGCGCATCCGCGATGTCCACCCAAGCGGCTCCGGGCCGCGGACGGGCGAGATAGGCTCGGCCCATGCCGCGCGCCCACGCCGCGGCCCCGCACCAAGGAGCACCACGCCATGAGCATCAGCCTCGAGAAGGGCCAGAAGGTCAGCCTCACCAAGGAGTCCGGCGGTTCGCTCACCAAGGTCAAGCTCGGGCTCGGCTGGGATGCCGTGCAGGCCTCCGGCGGCGGTGGTGGCCGCGGCTTCTTCAAGCGCCTGGCCGCCGCCGCGACCGAGAAGTCGATCGACCTCGACGCCTCGGCCGTGCTCCTCGACGGCTCGGGCCAGGTCCTCGACATCGTCTGGTTCTCACAGCTCAAGAGCAAGGACGGCTCGGTCCAGCACACCGGCGACAACCTCACGGGCGAGGGCGACGGCGACGACGAATCGATCCTCGTCGACCTGACCGCCGTGCCGGCCGCGGTCCAGACCCTCGCGTTCACGGTCACGAGCTACTCGAACCAGGGCTTCAACGAGGTCGCCAACGCCTTCGTGCGGGTCGTCGACGAGACGAACGGCAGCGAGTTCGCCCGCTACGAGCTCACCGCCACCGGCCCGTACTCCGCGATGGTCATCGCGAAGGTCGCCCGCGAGGGCTCCGGCTGGCAGATGGCAGCGCTCGGCACGACCGGCCAGGGCAAGACGGTCAAGGACGTTCTGCCGCTCGTGCAGCAGACCGTCTGAGGTCACGGCCCTCCGCGGCGGCGGAGCCGACACTCCCCTTGCGGTCGGGGTCCGTGGCGCCACACACCGCACCGCTCGCTACATACCAACGGTCTTCCACCGTCGCGTTTGCGCTCTTCCGATCCGGCCATCCGCGCGTTATTTTGGCGCCCATGCATCAGCCGTTCGCACGCCACCGCCAACCTCCGGTCCTCGTTCTGCGGACGGTCCTGCTGGCGTTGGCGTGCCTGTTGGGCATGACGGGCGCGGCCCACGCGGGCACGCTCACGCTGACCAACGACGGGACCACCTTCACGGCCACCGACACCTCCAGCAACGACGCCCCGGTCTTCGAACCCGCCGACGGCAACAGCATCCACGTGCACGCGCTCGGCTCGGTGAGCCCGGCGGCCGGATGCACCCTCGGTGCCTACTGGTACACCTGCGACCTCGGCACCGCGTCGAACTTCGTCCTGAACATGCCTGACGGCGTCAACGGCCCGACGGTCACGTTCTGCACCGGCACGATGACGTTCAACCTGGGCAACGGCACCAACAACGTCATCCTCCCGGGCTGCTTCCCCTCCCAGCGGATCGTCTACCACGGCGGCAGCGGCTTCGACCATGTGGTCGTGCCCGCTGGCAACCAGGCCCCGATGTCGATCAGCCTCGGCGACGGGAACGACTACCTCGGTGCCAACGACGACAGCACCGGCCCACTCACCGTCGACGGTGGTCCGGGCAACGACGACCTGAACGGCGGTGGCAATGACGACTCGATCTCCGGAGGCGACGGCAACGACGCGCTCCAGGGCCACGGCGGCAACGACGTCCTCGACGCCGGCGCCGGGGATGACACGCTCGACTACTCCGGCAGCACCATGGATGCCGACCCGGGCAGCAACGTCTACTTCGGCGGCCCCGGCAACGACAAGCTCGACTTCTATGGCCACCAGGCCGGGGTGACGGTGAGCCTCGACGACGTGGCCAACGACGGCGGGCCGGGCGAGACCGGCAACGTCCACAGCGACATCGAGTCGATCAACGGATCACGGTTCGGCGACACGATCATCGGCTCGGCCAACCCGGAGAAGATCACCGGCGACAGCGGCAACGACGTCCTGCGGGGCGGCGGTGGAGACGACACCGTCACCGGCGGCTCGGGCGACGACGCGATCTACGGCGACGCCGGCAACGACACCCTCCAGGGTTCCGAGGGCAACGACACGCTGGACGGCGGCTCAGGACGCGACTCGCTGACCGGCGACCTCGGCGCGTGTTCGTCGGCGTCGTGCCCGGGCGGCAACGACACGATCCTGGCCCGCGACGGCGAACAGGACAGCGTCAACTGCGGCCTCGGTGCCGACATCGCCCAGGTCGACTCGATCGACGTCCTGCCGACCGACTTCTACAGCGCGTGCGAGTCGGTGGACAGCTCGGCCGCGCTGGTCACGAACCCCGGCATCACCCCCGGCGGGGCCGCCGGCCCGGGCGGGAGCAACGCTTCGCCGGCCACCTTCACGGCTGCGGTCACCGGCAAGCCGAGCGCCGCGAAGGGCGCCGGCGTGAACGTGTCCTGCGTGGCCGCGTGCACGATCACCGCGACGCTCGGCGTGTCGAAGACGACCGCGAAGAAGTACAAGCTCGGCA
>JAVHXX010000160.1 GCA_031119595.1 Patulibacter sp.
GGTCAAGACGAGCGTCTCGCAGCACCTGACGTTCATTCAGGCCCGCAAAGCAGCGAACCCCGCGGACTTCGCTCAGGTAGTGCGCCTAGCGAAGTGGTGGGCCAAACAGCAGAAGAACCTGAACGATTCGTTCCGTTTCAAGAGTTTCATGGCTGAGTTGGTCCTAGCGCATCTCGCCGACGAGGGGCAGTCATTCGTCGATTACGTCGATGCCTTGGAGCAGTTCTTTGCGTGGATCGTGGACACCGAGCTCGGTGAGCGAGTTGCGTTTGAGGACTTCTATTCCGCGTCCGAGCTGCCCTCGCCCACGGCGGCCGCTATCGAAATCTTCGATCCTGTTAACGCTGAAAACAACGTCGCGTCGCTGTACACGGAGGTTCAGCGCCGGGCCATCGTCGACGCTGCGGAGCAGGCCCTCGATGCCATAGCCGAGGCGCGGTATGCGACGACCAAGTCGCGCGCGATCGAGTGCTGGCAAGTCGTGCTTGGCAAGAGCTTCAAGGGGTAGGTATGAGCGCCACCGGAACCACGAGCTCGTCGTTCACTCGTACGAACGCTCGGTACATCGCCAGCAAGATTGCCGCGGACCTCAAACGCTTCCAGCAAACCTACGACGGCTACCCAAACGACGACCGGATCGATCTCCTGATCGAAGAACTCACCGAGCTTCTCGCCGGCGGCTATCTCGAATCGTTCGAGATCGGCTACGACCGCGACGGCGTTCGGGTCGTCACGCTTCGCTACGAAGTTCGCGCCGACGGCAGCCTCGCCGACGACCGGGCCGGGGGCATTCCCCGTGGTGTCGACATCACCGGAGCCAAACGCTTGAACTACCTCACCTATTCCGAGGCTTGGTTCGCCCTCAGTGAGGAAGCACGAGCCGAGGTCAAGTCTCGGTATTCCACAACACGCACGGGCGCGCCCGCACCGACGGACGGCGCTGGGTACTGGGTCAGCGACCGCTCGTACTCGAGCAACGGAACTGGTACGACTCGCAAGACGTTTCGAGCTGCATAAACATGGCCGATCTGTTCGACGACGTCCAGGACTTCCCGGACCCACAGGCGCAAGACAGGTACGACTCGCTGGTCGGTCTAGACCGGCTGAAAGAGATGCTCGCGCGGCAAGCCAAGATCTTGATTCGCCCAGACCTCCTCGAGAGTTGGAGCGAGCAACATTTCGACCGCACCCTTCCAGCCGTTCGCGCCATGCGACGTCGGCCGCCGCTTTTCTTGTTCGCTGGCGACGTAGGCACCGGCAAGTCGACACTTGCGGAGACTTTTGGCGACCGACTCGCTCGTGACGAGCGCGTCGACGTGCAGCTCCTGCGTCTGTCCCTCAGCTCTCGCGGACAAGGCTCGGTGGGTGAGATGACCGCGCTAATCACCCGGGCGTTCGCGGAGCTGAGCGAGTCAGTGCCGAAACCATCAGGAAAGCCAAAGAACGTCGGAATCTTGCTCATCGACGAAGCGGATGCCATCGCTCAGTCGCGAGATGCCGTGCAAATGCATCACGAGGATCGCGCCGGCGTAAACGCCCTCATCAGAGGTGTTGATGCGGTCGCCCTTTCGGAAAAGCCGATCATCACGGTCCTTTGCACGAACCGGTTGGACGCCATCGATCCGGCAGTGCGTCGCCGAGCGTTCGGCGAGTACCTGTTCGAGCGGCCGTCTTCCGAACAGCGCAGAGCCCTGATGGCGTCGCTGTTCGAAGGAGTTGAGCTGACCGACGGTGATCTTGACGGTCTCGCAGAACTCACGGGCGAGGGTGACCGATCGTACGGTGCCACGTGGTCCGACCTCACAGTCCGTTTTGTCTCCGCGGCCATTCTCGATGCCTTCCCCAGCGAAGCGATTACCGGTGAGCAGCTACTTCGAGTTGCGAAGACGCTGCCGGTGACGCCACCGTTCGGACTGGCCCAGCGAGCATGACCCCTCAAGCGAGTGCGTCGGGTGCCCGGCTTTCAGGTGACACCTACCAACACCTGTATTCCTGGCTTGAGGCGCTGCGGCTTCTGCGCGAGGACGACGACGTTGTCGAGATCAGGATGGAGGTGTCGGACAACGGATTCGTGGATGACTTGGAGGTCGCGCGCCGAAACGGACCGTCGACGTACCACCAGATCAAATTCGTCGTTGACCAGCGGGTACCGCTGACCCACCTGTGGTTCACGACTGCGGCGCCGGGCAAACGGTCACCACTCCAGAGGTTCTACGCCAGCTGGCAACGCCTGAGCACGGCTGAGCACTCTGCCGAGCTTGCGCTTGTCACGCGTCGTCAGCCTGACCCGGAGGACCCCTTGCTCCGGATGATCAGCGGCAAACGAGATACGTTGGATCGCGCGTTCAACCTGGCCGAGTCTTCGGAGGGCGGCAAGGTACTGACGGAGTGGGGGAGGCATCTCGGAGTCGAGCGCGACGAACTCGAGCGCTTCCTGCGACAGCTTGCGATCATTTCTGGGGAGGAGTCGACTCGGCGCCTAACCGAAACCTGCGGCTGGGCGATGAGCGGCCTCGGCTACCGGTGGAGCGTTGACGGCGTCGACGCCGCCGTCGGTGCCATTCGGGACTTGATCGAGGATGGAGACACGACACTCGACTCCGAGAAGCTCCGTCAGATCCTGTCGCGTGACGTGTTCAAGGCTCAGGAACCACGAGCGAGCCTCGTCGTCGAGGCGATCGATACTCACCACTATGCGGACGACGCGACAGCGGCGGTCAACTGGATCGAACTCTTTGAGGGCGACGAAGCTCGATCAAGACGCCAGCTCAAAGACCCGGACGACTGGAATCGTCGCCTCCGCCCCGAACTGCTCGCTGCGACTTCGCGTGTGCACGCGAGCGGCTTTGCCGAGGTCGATGTCCTTGGCGCGATGCGGCTC
This sequence comes from Patulibacter sp., assembly GCA_031119595.1. Classification (GTDB taxonomy): domain Bacteria; phylum Actinomycetota; class Thermoleophilia; order Solirubrobacterales; family Solirubrobacteraceae; genus JAGIBJ01. The sequence continues at coordinate 2,882 of JAVHXX010000160.1, forward strand.
AGCTCGTTCTTTGCGACCGGGTGCGCGCTGCCCGAAACGAAGCGGTTGGCGCTACATGTGCCAGTAATCGGAGGCGAATCCTGGGCGAGCTCGGCACAAGAGGCACCCTTCGAGATGACCGTCGACGCGATCTCAATCGGCGCTGGAACGGATGTTGCTATAGGTGTTAGCGTCTCCGGCGATCTCGCCACCGATGCACTCGGCTATCTCCGCGATGCCAACCTGCAAGTCGATCGCTTCTTGAACGTGAAGCCCACAGACGGGCAAGGTCACCGCGCGATTCCTGATGCTGGGTCCGCCGTCACGGCCGCTCGCTTTGTTGTCGACGCGGCCCGCGCGGCTGACGTACCACGAGGTGGCACGCTGCACCTGTTCCTATTCTGCCCGGCAGCGGTCGCCCTGTTCGCCGGCCACCTGTGGAACCGAGTGCCGACCACGCAGCTCTACGACGATCTGGGATCGGGAACGCCAGCCTACGCGCCGACCTTCTTGATCCCAGCGTAGGCGGCGAGCTCAGCAACCGGTGCCGCGCTCGGTCTAGAGCTCGTGGTCGACCGCCGCCGACATCCGGGCCCTCACGCCCGGAGCCGGAAGGGAGTGGCGGTCGCACGACGCTGGATCAAGTCGTCGCCGGCCGGGCCGGGCGCATGAAATGCACGGTCCGACCCGGTCCGGAGTCCCAATTTCCAAGACAGCTGTTCGGTACCCTGAGGTGGTACCCGCTGCCAATTCGGCCCGAGCGCCGCGCCCCGAGAATGACGAGGGCCCCGGTTTCCCGGGGCCCTCGGTAAGCGGCTGAAGAGACTCGAACTCTCGACCTTCTGCATGGCAAGCAGACGCTCTAGCCAACTGAGCTACAGCCGCATGGCGCAACGCGCTGGGGCAGCATAGCGAAGACGTTCCGAGGAGGTCGTCACGGTCGGGGTGACAACGGGTGGACGCATTGCAAGAGGCGGACGGATCCGTCCACTTGTAACGATGTTCTGTTGCGAATGCGCCCAGATCGCCCGAAATATCGGGCTCGTGGTACCGAAAATCGCCCATGCGCCCGATCCCTTCGGCTGGCGCTCAGCCGAACAGGTGACCCCGGGAACTGGTTCGATGGCACCTTGAGGTTTTAATCGGTCCAAGGAGTCGATACGTTTCTGGCATGACGCGGGTATGACTTGTACCCCTCGAAGAGCGTCGTAACCCCCGAATCGCGGAGTCCCCCCGCCGCGTCATCACAGCTAGCCACGGAGAGGCTCCCCCTGATGAACATTGAAGGCAGCATTGCGCGGACGACGGTGTCCGACGCCGTCTACCGGCGTTTGCGTGACCAGATCCTCGGATCTGGCGCCGAGGCGGGAGCCCCGCTTCCCTCCGAGCGCACGCTCAGCGAGACGTTCGGCGTCAACCGTCACGCCGTCCGCGAGGCCATCAAGCGCCTGCAGCAGGCCGGCCTCGTCACCGTGGTCCACGGGGGCGCGACGCGCGTGACCGACTGGCGCCGCGAAGGCGGTCCGGAGCTCCTCGTCGCCGTGGCCAGCGGCCTCGAGGCAGGCGAGCGCACGAAGCTCGCCCAGCAGATCGTCGAGGCGCGTGCCGCGATCGCGAAGCGCATCGTCACCACCGCTGCAGCCTCCGGCGACATCGACGCGACCGCCGCCGACCCGATCTCGTCGGGCTCGGACGACGCCGCCATCGGCGCCTACCGCGACCTGTGGTGTGACATCGCCGCCGCCAGCGGCAACCTCGCCGCGCAGCTCACCCTCAACAGCCTCAACGCCGGCCTCGACGCCCTCGAGACCGAAGGCCAGGCCGTGTTCGAGGCCGAGGCCTCCCGCACCGACGAGATCCAGGCGCTCGTCAGTGCACTGTCCACCGGTGACTCGACCGCAGCCCAGAAGGCCGCCGCCGACGTCTTCGGTGTGACCGCCGTCCAGGTCTGATCCGGCGAGGGCGGCTCGCACGGCATACTTGCCGCATGCGAGCCGCCTTCATCGAGTCCTACGGGCAGACGCCGACCATCACCGACCTTCCCGAACCGGAGGTCGATGCCCCGCTCGGCACGGTGCTCGCGGCCGGCATCAACCCGGTCGACCTCACGATCTCCGGTGGCGAGTACTACGCCATCCGGCCCAAGCCGCCGTACACCCCCGGCATGGAGGGCGTGGCGCGCCGCGCCGACGGCTCCCTCGTGTACTTCAGCCGTCCCGGTGACCTCAAGCACGGCTCGCTCGCCCAGCAGGTCACGCTCGACGACGAGCAGAGCTTCGTCCTCGGCAACGACACCGATCCGATCGCCGCGGTCGGCTGCGGCATCGCCGGCATCTCGTCCTGGATGGCCGTCAACACCTACGCGCAGGTGAAGGAGGGCGACAAGGTCGTCATCGTCGGCGCGACCGGCGCCGCCGGGCTCATGGCCGTCCAGGCTGCCAAGCTCGCGGGCGCCTCGCAGATCGTCGCGATCGGCCGGAACGAGGCCCGCCTCGCGCGCGCGCAGGAACTCGGTGCCACCGACACCATCCGCTTCCACGTCGCGATGTACTACCACCAGGTCGAGATCGGCAAGCTCACCGGCGGCGGCCACGACGTCACCATCGACTTCACCTGGGGGCCGCCCGCGCAGGCCGCGCTGATGTCGAGCGCCAAGCACGCGCGCTTCGTGAACGTCGGCAACTCCGCGGCTCCCGGCTCCGGCATCTCCGCCGGCGACCTCCGCGCCCTCGACCTCACCCTCCGCGGCTTCAGCATCTGGAACCAGTCGCTGGCGTCGCGCGAGCAGGCGTTCAACGAGCTCCTCGGCCACGTCCAGGCGGGCCGGGTCCAGCTCGACGCCGAGACGGTCGGTCTCGACGACGTGCCGTCGGCGTGGGAGCGCCAGGCCACGTCGCCGGGCACCAAGCTCGTCGTCGCCACCGCCTAACCCAGGAGAGCCGCCATGTCCCAGGGCGCCTTCGACGTCAACTCCGCACGTCCGGACACGACCGACCTCCCGTCGCTCGTGGTCCCGCCGCCGGCCGCGGCCCCGCTGCCGTGGCTGCTCCACGCGTACGGCCATTCGCTCGTCGAGGGTGGTGACGACACGTGGGGGCCGCAGTTCCCGAACCGGTTCACGTCGCGGCTCGCGTCGCGGCTGCGCGCGGTCGAGATCAACCACGCCAAGGGCGCGAGCGCGCTCTGCAACGACAACGAGCCGAACCGCCCCGGCGCCGAATGGGCGACCTCCGGCGGCTGGGTCACGGTCCTGCAGACCGTGGTGCCCGAGCCCCGGAAGGACCTGCCGTTGCTCTGCCCGCAGCAACTCGTGGTCCTCATGAACGGCCACATGGAGTTCGCCATCGCCGGCCCCGACCGCACGCCGGGGCTGTACCCCGGCGTGCTGCGCACCGTGCTGCGCCGACTCCGCGCCGCCGCGCTCTACGAGGACACCCATGAATCCGTGCGGGTGATGGGGACCACCGAACGCTTCGAGGGACGCACCCGCAACTCCGGCACCGGCCTCACGCTCATCACCGCCGACAAGGGCACCGTCGACATCGACGTGCCCGAGTGGTACCCGGGCGGCCGGGCGATCGACGTCGGCGGCACCTTCTACGAGGACGCCGCGGCCGACGTGATCGTGTCGCTCGACGGCCGAGAGCTCGGCATCCACGAGGTCACGAAGATCCCGTCCGCGACGGTCGGCGACCCGAACCCCGACCTCACGCCGTGGAGCTACCGGATCGAGGGGCACCTGCTCACGCCCGGCAAACACCGCATCCGCCTCGAGTACGTGAACGTGAAGGGGTGGGGATCCTTCGACTACTGGCAGATCGAGGCGATCCAGCCGCCGCTGATCCTGCTCCCCGAGGCCCCCCGCATGCCCGGCGAGTGGGATACCGCCCCGGTCAAGTCGAACTTCAACGTCAGCGAGGAGGACCGTCTCGTGATCGATGCCCTCCAGCGCGGCGTCGCGCGCGAGTTCACCGACGGCAACGTGCAGTACGTCCCGCTGCAGGACCTCATGGACCACGACGCGCCGCTCTACACGGACGACGAGCTCCATCCGAACGCCCACGGCGCCGACCTCATCGCGGAGCGCCTCTACGACCACGTCGTGGCGAACTGGACCCGCGCGCACGCGCTGACCACCGGCACGGCGGTCCCGCGCGACCGCACCCAGCGCGAGATCCAGATCCAGAAGGTCCGCAGCAAGCTCGGCCTGGTGAAGCGGCGGATCCTGAACTGACAAGATCCGCTCCGTGAAGGATCGGATTCCGCGCCTACGCGCGCTCGTCGCCACTGCGGTCGTCGTCTCCGGCGTCGCCGGGTTCGCTCCGGCCGCACGTGCCGGCGACTACGTCGCCTACGTGTGCAAGACCCCGGACGGGCGCCCCGTGAAGCTCGATCCGTACTGGAAGGCCACGGTCTCGCAGCAGCCGGCGACGGCGACGGAGAGCTGCGCCAACGGCGGTCCGATCTCGCAGACCATGGGTGGGCCTGGTGGCGTCTCGGACTACACGCAGGGGCCGGTCTCCAGCTGGGTCCTGACGACGCCCCCGCACATCGCGCTCGTCGTGTTCACGGCCCGCCGCGTCGTCACGACCGCCTACGCGGGGTACGCACCGGGCGACTCGCACAACACCGCCGACTGGCGCATCCTGATGGAGTCCGGGGGCGTGTTCACGCAGCAGGTTGCGGCCTGCCAGTTCAGCGGATGCGCGCTCGGCAACGCTGCCAATCCCGACGACCCGGCGAACACGGTGTCGTTCACCCCGTCGCCGACCACGGCCATGGGAATCTTCCTCACGTGTTACGACACCCCCGGCGGGACGTGTCAGAACCCGGGCGTGCCGCGCCTGACCTCGGTGATCTCGCGCATGGCGCTGCAGATGCGGGACGATGCTCCTCCGACGGTCGACGGCATCGGCGGGACGGCGCTCGCCGCGGCCCCGCTCTCCGGGACGCCGACCGTCGACTTCGTGGCGCAGGACCAAGGGGCCGGCGTCTACCAGTACGTCGTGGCGCTCGATGGACGGGAGACCGCCCGCGGCACCCCGTCGAATCCGAATGGCACCTGCGCGGACGCCCTCGCCGGCGATGCCTCCGACCTCGAGTTCACCAGCCTCAAGCCGTGTCCCGATCGTGCCGACGTGTCCGCCCCGGTCGACACGACCCGCGTCGCCGACGGAGTCCATCAGCTGACCGTCTCCGTCCGGGACGCCTCGGGCAACCTCACGCCGGTCGTCGACCGCGCGATCTCGGTCCACAACGCCGCCCCCTTGCCCGCGGCCAACGGGACCGGGGGAGACACGTCCACCGGAGCGATCGTCGCGGACGCCAAACACCGCACGGTCCACGTGGCCTATGGGAAGAAGACCACCGTCAAGCGGCTGCTCCTCGATGCCGCGAAGCGACCGATCGTCGGGGCCTCCGTCGACGTGTCCGAACGCGTCGATCGAGCCGGCGCGACCTGGACGCACGTGGCGACGGTCACCACCGACGGCACCGGCGCCTTCCGGTACGTCCCGGTGTCGACGGCCAGCCGCACCGTGCGGTTCTCCTACGCGCGGGTGTCCGGCGGCGCGTCGGCCTCGTCGATCGACGTCGCGGTGGCCGTCACGGCGGCGATGAAGATCGCCGCGGCGAGCCACAGGGTGAAGCCGCGCGGCACGATCCGCCTCAGCGGTTCGGTGAAGGTCGACGGCCTTCCGAAGCGCAGCCGCGTGGAGGTGCAATACCGCAGCCGGAGCGGGTGGCGGACGATCTCGACGGAGCGCATCGACACGAAGGGACGGTGGTCGTTCGACTACCGCCTGACCACGGCGCGCAACACGTCGATCGCCTTCCGGTCACTGCTGCGTCCGACCGCCGATATCGCCGCCGCGCAGTCGCACAGTGCGACGACGACCGTGCGCGTGTCCTGACGCCGGTGCCCCGAAACGCATTCGGGGCCCGACAGGGCCCCGAACGGAATCTCCCGAAGGCGTCGACCGGATTTGAACCGGTGTACACGGCTTTGCAG
>JAVHXX010000161.1 GCA_031119595.1 Patulibacter sp.
CCGACATCGATCGCCTCTCCTTCGACGGCCGACTCGAGGCCGCTGTGGCGTTCGTCGTCGCCCTCATGGGTGTACTTGCCGCCGCGTAGGGCCGAGGCAGCCGCAGCCACGAGGCAGGCGACGAGGGCGAAGGTGAAGGCCACGTCGAGGGCGGAGGCGAAGGGTTTCGCCATGAGGGAGGGGAAGAAGCCGCGGCCGGTGAGGATGGCGACCTGGTCGTGGGGGAGCGAGGCGAGGGTCTGGGCACCGAGGAGGTGCTCCATGGGGTTGTAGCCGAGGAAGGCCGCGAAGAGGGACGCGACGGGCGGCAGCTGGGAGACGCGGGTGGCGTCGGCCTGGGAGACGCCGTGGGCGATGAGGCCGTCGTGGAGCGCCGAGGGCAGGTTGGCGGCGAGGCCGATGATCATCAGCGAGAAGAAGATGCCGATGGAGAGGACCTGGGCGGCGTTCTGGAAGGTGGCGCTCATGCCGGCACCCGCACCGCGCCGCGATGGCGGCAGGGAGTTCATGATCGCCGCGCGGTTCGGTGACGAGAAGAGGCCCATCGCCAGCCCGTTGAGGAGCAGCAGCAGCGCGAAGACCGCGTAGTTGAAGTCGACGGGCAACAGCTCGAGGAGCAGGAAGCTCACGGCGGCGGCGATCATGCCCCCGGTCGCGAAGAGGCGCGCGCCGTAGCGGTCGCTGAGGTAGCCGGAGATCGGCCCGGCCACGAGGAAGCCGACGATCAGCGGGATCATGTATAGCCCCGCGTAGAGCGGGGTCTCCGAGAAGGCGTAGCCGTGGCGCGGGAGCCAGATGCCCTGCAGCCAGATGATGAGGATGAACTGCAGCCCGCCGCGGCCGATGGCGGCCAGGAGCGTGGCGATGCAGCCGGCGGTGAAGGCGCGGATCCGGAAGAGCGAGAGGTTGAACATCGGCTCGGCGACGCGCGTCTCGATCACCACGAAGGCGACGAGGACGGCCAGGCCACCGATGAGCTCCGCGAGCACCTTCGGGGACGTCCACCCCATGGTGTGGTCGCCGTAGGGCTGGATGCCGTAGGTGATGCCCACCATGATCGCGATCAGGCCGACGGCGAAGGTGAGGTTGCCCCACCAGTCGATGCTCGCGTGGCGACGGGGCGAGAGGTCGACGAGCGAGCGGTACGCCCACACCGTGCCGAAGAGGCCGACCGGCACCGAGACGAGGAACACGAGTCGCCAGTCGACCGGCGCGAGGACGCCACCGACGACGAGCCCGATGAACGATCCTGCGATCGCCGCGACGCCGTTGATGCCGAGCGCGAGACCGCGTTGATGCGCCGGGAATGCGTCGGTGATGATCGCGCTCGAGTTCGCGAAGATCATCGCGCCGCCGATGCCCTGGACCACCCGCCAGCCGATGAGCCAGAGCGCCGCCGCGGTGCCGTCGAGCGGACACAGCGCGAGCAGCACCGAGGCAACGGTGAAGACGGCGAACCCGAGGTTGTAGGTGCGGACCCGGCCGTAGACGTCGCCGAGTCGACCGAGACTCACCACGAGCACCGCGGTGACCACGAGGAACCCGAGCATCATCCAGAGCAGGTAATTCGTGTTCCCCGGGGCGAGCGGATCGATGTGGATCCCACGGAAGATGTCCGGGAGCGCGATGAGCACGATCGACGAGTTGATCGTCGCCATGAGCATCCCGAGCGTGGTGTTCGAGAGCGCGATCCACTTGTACCGGTCGCCGGGACCGGAGGGTGGGACGGGCGCAGGCGTGGGTTTCTCGAGCGTCGGCTGTTTGGTCGTCATGGGCGGCTTCCGTCGGTGGCACGTTGCGGAGCGCCTGCTCCGCTTCGTTGATCCAGACTACCAAACGGAGGCCTGGCTCCGAATAAACGGGCGCTGACCGGTACGCTCTGGGCGTGTCGACACCCGACCCCGCCACCGCCCGCCCCCCGCTGCGCCGTGATGCCCAGCGCAACCGAGACCGGATCCTCGAGGCTGCACGCCGCATCTTCCGTGAGCAGGGCGCCAGTGCCCCGGTCGAGGAGATCGCCCGGGGAGCCGAGGTGGGCATGGGCACCCTCTATCGGCACTTCCCGACCAAGGACGCCCTGATCGATGCGATCGCCGTCGCCCGTTTCGCCGAGATGGTCGAGGCCGGCGAGGAGGCCGTCACGAACGACAACGCTGCCGAGGGCCTCGAAGGCCTCCTGCGCGTCGTGCTCGAGATGCAGATCATCGACCGTGGATTCCGCGACGCGCTGTCGGCGGTCACCGGCCTCAAGGGCGGTGAGGCCATCGAGCTGCGCGACCAGCTGCGCGGCCACATGACCTCTCTCCTGCGCCGCGCCCAGGCCGCCGGCCAGTACCGCGACGACCTCAACGGCGACGACATCTCCGCGCTGATCTGGTCGACGGGCCGCATCGTCGAGCGCGCCGGCGACGACGCCGAGCGCCTCGCGACCCGCTTCCAGACGGTCCACCTCGACGGCTTCCGTACCGCGACGCCGTCGACGCTGACCGCCTGACGCCGGCCCTCGCCGCTCAGGCGAGCACGCCCGCGGCCGCGCGTTCGAACGACGCGCGGGCGCGTCGGGGATCGCCGAGATAGGCCGCCACCTGCGCACCGTCGCGGAGCATCACGAGCAGGTCCGCGGCGAACTCCGGGTCGCCATGCCCTGAACCCATGAGCAGGTCGACGAGAGCATCCCGGAACCAGCGCCGGTGGGCATCGACGGCCATCCGCACCGGCCCATCCGGGTCCGGATATTCCGCGGCGACGTTGATGAACGGACACCCGCGGAAGGCCTCGTCGACGAGCTGGGCAGCCACGCCGTCGATCACCGCCGACAGGATCGCCCGCGGCGTCGCGAACGTTCCGGCCGCGGCCGCGGCGCGCGCGCGGATCGCCGAGTCGCGGCGCTCGACATAGGCCACGACGAGATCCTCCTTGCCCGGGAAGTGCCGGTAGAAGGTGGCTCGGGTCACCCCGGCCTCACCGATCAGTCGGTCGACCCCGACGGCGTGGATTCCCTCGGCATAGAAGACGCGCGCTGCGGCGTCGAGCAGCCGCTCGCGAGCCGGCGACGACGGCGTGGCGGCGTGTCCCGTAGGCGTGGACATGTCCCCACCGTAGAAGACCGAACGTTCTCTCTCAAACGCTTGTACATCTTACAGCCGCCCGATAGCGTCGAGTCCGCAAGATAGAACGGTCGTTCTACCGCAATCCAGTCCAGCGCAGGACCCGCCATGAGCACGCCCACCGACCAGCCCGCCCCGACCACGATCGTGTTCATCCACGGCCTCTGGATGACGCCGCTGAGCTGGGAACACTGGATCGCCAGGTACGAGGCCCTCGGCTACACCGTCATCGCCCCGAGCTGGCCGGGTTTCGAGAAGTCCGTCGACGAGCTCAACCGCGACCATTCGACGATCACGCCCGTCACCGCCGGCAAGGTGCTCGACCACTACGAGACCATCATCCGTGCCCTCGACGCGCCGCCGATCATCATCGGTCACTCGTTCGGCGGCGGCTTCACCGAGATCCTCCTCGATCGTGGCCTCGGGGCGGCCGGCGTGGCGATCGCCCCGGCGCCGCTCCGTGGGATCCGCGAGCTTCCGCTGTCCGTGCTGCGGGCCGCATCACCGGTCCTCGGGAACCCGCTCAACTACCGCAAGGCGGTCCCGCTCAACGAGAAGCAGTTCCGGTACGCCTTCGGCAACACGGTGTCCGAGGCCGAGAACAAGGCCGCCTGGGAGCGGTACGCCGTGCCCGCCGCGTCGAAGGTGTTGTTCGCCGGCGCTGCCGCGAACCTGCTGCCCGGCACCCCGCTCAAGGTCGATTGGAAGAAGGCCGACCGCGCGCCGCTCCTCCTCGTGGGCGGCGGCCAGGACCACATCGTGCCGAGCAAGCTCGTGGCACACGCCGCCCGCCTCTACGGCAAGGGCACCGCGGTGACCGAGTTCAAGAACTACCCCGAGCGTTCGCACCTCACGGTCGGCGAACCGGGATGGGAAGCGGTCGCCGACCACGCGATCCAATGGGTACAGGCGAAGGTCGGCGGACCGGTCGCCGCGTAGTCATGCCTTGAGACCATGAGCGCCCTGGACGCCCGCGCCGCGGGCGATTCCGGGCGTTCGCGGTCGAAGAGCGGCGGCGCCGCGGCGGCTCAGGGCCGCGTGACCCGGCGCGGCATGGGGATCGGTTCGGTCGACAGGACGTCGCGGAGACCGACCTGCGTGATGCCGTAGTGGCGACGCTCCTGCGGGTATCCGAAGGCCACCTCGTGGAACGGGACGCCGTCGCGCATCAGCAGCCCCGGGCGGTGGAGGTGACCATAGACCACCGCGGCGGCGCGATACCGGATGTGCCAGTCGTCGGTCTGGACCGTGCCGCACCACAGCTCGAACTGCGGGATGCGCTTCAGTTGGGCGGTGTCGCGGCGCAGCGGCCAGTGCGACACCAGCACCGTGCGGGCATCGGGCGGGAGGGCGTCGAGCCGGCGCCGGCTCTCGGCGACCCGCGCCGCGCACCATGCCTCGCGGGACGGATACGGGTCGGCGGGCAGCATGTACTCGTCCATGCAGACGATCCCGGCCCGCTCGGAGAGCTCGAGCGCCGCCTCCTTGGTGAGGAGCGCTTCGCGGAAGCTGTAGTCGTAGAACGTGAAGAGCGGAGCGACCACCAGCGGGCCGTCCGCCGACGGGAACGTCGCGAAGGGATCCTCGGGCGTCAGCACGCCGAAGCTCCGGCAGATCTCGACGAGCTCCTCGTACCGCGCCTCGCCGCGCGAGAGGTCCGTGCCGGCGGGTGCCCAGAGGTCGTGGTTCCCCGGGACCCAGACGAGTTTCGCGAAGTACGGCGCCAGGAGGTCGAGCGTCCACCGGACCTGGTCGGGCGTGTCGCCGACATCCCCCGCGAGGATGAGCCAGTCGTCCGGGTGGGGCGGGATCTCGGCGACGGCCCGGCGGTTGTCGCGCGCCGCGACATGGAGATCGGACACGGCGAGCAGGCGGGGTGCGGCGGCAGACATCGGGCTCGCAGAACTCTAGGGGCCGCGACGCCGCACGCGCCCGCGCACCGTCCCACGTAGCCTGGGTCGCCATGGCCGGCCGTCGCTCCTCCCGCCGCGCGTTCGGCGGCCGTTCCTCCGGCGAGCAGATCCGGGTCGAGTCGAGCGTCGGCACGGTCGAACTGCTCCAGGACCGCTCGCGTGCCGGCGGCCGTCTGCTGCTGATCGACGGCCTCACGCACGGCTACGTCGACCTCGACGACCCGGCCCACCTGGAGCTCGACTACGTCGCGCGGATCGGGGCGGCGCTCGAGGTGCTCGTCCCGCGCGGCGAGCCCGCGCGCGTGCTGCACCTCGGCGGCGGTGCGTTCAGCCTCCCGCGGTTCCTCGCGAGCACACGGCCGCAGGTCACGCAGACCGTGGTCGAGAAGTCCGGGGCGGTGGTGCGGCTCGCGGAGAAGCACCTGCGGCTGCGGCGCTCCGACCGGCTGCGGGTGATCACGGCCGACGCGGCGGTGATGGTCGACCGCGAGGACGACCACGCCTACGACCTCGTGATCGGCGACGCGTTCGTCGGGACGGACACCCCGCCCGCGATGGCCACGCCGACCTTCGCCCTCGACGTACACCGGATCCTCGCACCGGACGGCGCCTACCTCCTGAACGTCGTCGACCAGCCGCCGTGGCCGTTCGCGGCGATGCAGGCGCAGATCCTGCGGGCACGGTTCGGGGACGTGGTCGCGTTCGGAGGGCGCGAGGTCGTGCGCGGGAAGAAGTCGGGGAACGTGCTGCTCCTCGCGTCCGATGCGCCCCTCCCCCGCGACGCGCTGGAGCGCCGGCTGGCCGGCGGCGCGCATCCGGCCGAACTGGTGAGCGCCGAGCGGATGGCCGGCTGGGGCTGACGCGGCCGATCGGTTCGGTGCGGCACGTCGCACGTGGAGGTGGACGTGGGGCCGAACGGCCGTCCCGGGCCCTCCGACCCCGCGACCACCAGAGGTGGGCTGGGCCCTGCCCGGCGGGTGGACTCCTTGGTGCGTGTCAGTCCCCCGACCGACGCGCACCAAGGAGTCCATCCACCGCCTCCGGTGTTCGGCCGGGGACCTGTGGGGCCGACGGCCGGGGCGGCGGAGAATCCGACCCGGACGTCACGGAACAAGGTACGCCCGCAATTCCGAATCGGATTCGGTCTCGGTGCCGTAGCGCCCGGGGCACCGGGGGCGGCGTGCGGCCGTCGTGCGACAATCCGGGGCAATGAGCGATCCGACACGCATCGCGATCCTCGACGCAGCGGAGGCCGCGTTCAAGCTCGAGACCTACAACCAGGTCTCGGTCTCGGCGATCGCCACCGACGCGCACGCGTCCGTCGGGGCGATCTACCACCACTTCGGAGACAAGGGCGGACTGCGGTCGGCCGTGAACGAGCGCGTGATGGCGCGGCTCGTCGACGGGCACCTCCGGCCGCCCTTCGAGACGGACGCCTCCCCGATCGAACGCCTCACCGCGTCCTCCGTCGCGTACGTGAAGTTCTTCGAGGAGCACACCGACGACTTCATCCTGCTCTCCGCGATGCAGCACGACCCGCGCGAGAGCGAGCATGCCCAGCGGTTCTCGCGCGGCACGCTCCGCCACATCACCTCGATCCTCGGCCGCGCGATCGAGATCGTGCGCGAGGCACAGGAGGCCGGCGAGATCCGGCGGGGGAATCCCGGCAGCATGGTCGTGCTCGTGTGGTCGTCGCTGTACGGGATGTGCGCGCTCGCCGGGAAATACCCGGGGCCGGTCCTCGGAGCGACCGGGCAGACCAGCCTCACGAGCCTGGCCGTCGGACTCCTCGACGCCGCCGTGCGCCCCGAGCCCGGCGACCCGGCCTGATCTGCCGCGGCCGCGTCGCGGGTCAGCCGCCGAGCGGCGAGGGCGGGATGCGGGTCTCGCCGTGGATCTGCGGGATGCGCATGCCGAGGTCGTCGACGAAGCACCACGACCAGTCCTCACCCGGCTCGAGCGAGCGGATGATCGGATGCCCACTGCTCTGGAAATGCGCGGTGGCGTGGTGGTTCGGGGAGTCGTCGCAGCAGCCGACGTGGCCGCAGTGCAGGCAGATGCGCAGGTGGAGCCATTCGCCGCCGGTGGCGAGGCAGTCCTCGCAGCCGGCGACCGACTCGGGGAGTTCGAGGATCTCGATCGAGTCGAGGTGGGTGCAGCCGTCGGCCATGGGAGCTCCGGTCAGTCGAGGTCGGTCGGGGTGTCGGTGGTCGTCGTGGCGGCCGGGTAGGGCAGCCAGACGTTGAACGTGGTGCGGCCGGGCTCGCTGTCGACGGTGAGGCTGCCGTCGTGGCCGTCGACCACGATCCGGTAGGCGGTGGCGAGGCCGAGGCCGGTGCCCTTGCCGACCTCCTTCGTCGTGAAGAACGTCTCGAAGACCCGGGAGGCGACCTCGGGCGGGATGCCCGGGCCGTTGTCGGTGAACTGGATGAGCGCGCAGTCGGCGTCGCGGGACGTCTTGATCGTGATGCGACCGTCGTCCTGGCCGGCGAGCGCGTCGATCGCATTGTCGATGAGGTTCGTCCACACCTGGTTGAGCTCGGGACCACGGGCCATCATGCGCGGGAGGGCGCGGTCGTAGTCGCGCACGACCTCGATGCTCGTCACCTTCAGCTTGTGCCCGAGCACCACGACGGTCGTCTCGAGGCCCTCGTGGAGGTCGATCTCCATGACCTCGCCGCGGTCCATGTAGGCGTAGGACTTCACCGCCCCGACGAGGCCGGTCATGCGGCGCGTCGATTCCTGGAGCTCGTCGGCGAGGCCGCGCGCCGTGAGGGTGGCGGCGACCCAGCGGAGTACGATCGTGATCGCCTTCTCGTGGGGCGTCGACGCAATCACGCGTTCGAGCCATGAGCGGTCCAGGCCCGCCGAGGCGAGCGGTTCGGCGATCTTCCAGGCCTCGGGGACCCCGTGCTCCTCGAGGGCGTCGAGGAACTCGTCCTCGGCGTCCGCGGCGTCGAGGGCACTGAGCGCGGTCTGCTTGGCGGCGCGGTCGATCGCCTCCTCCTGGAGCGCGAGGAGCTCGGCGGCCTGGTCGCGTTCGATGCCGGCGGACACGAACTTGCGCAGCGCGGTGTTGACCGTCTCGAGGGCCTCGATGAGCTGCGAGGCGGCCCGCTCCGCGGCGGCCGCGGGATTGTTGAGCTCGTGCGCGAGCCCCGCCGCCATGGTGCCGAGGGAGGCGAGGTGCTCGCGGCTCTGCTCGATCGCGGCCATCCGGCTCATCACCGGCGCGACGATCTGCATCACGCGCTCGGTGACGATCGGCTGCGAGGCGGCGAGGCGCTTGAAGTCGTCGGCGTTGACGGAGGCCACGCGGCAGTCCGTCTCGGCGAGCATCCGCACCGCCGCCTTGCCGCCGGTGAGGGTCGAGACGGCGCCCATCCACGTGGGTGAGCGCTGGCGCGGCCCCGGGACGAGCGCGTCGCCGCGGATCTGCATCGCGCGGGCCGTGCCGGTGAGCAGCAGCTGCACGCCCTGGTAGGCCGTGCCTTCCTCGGCGATGAGCTCGCCCGGCCCGACCTCGTAGGGCAGGGCGATCGCCTGCCACTCCGCGAGTTCGGCCTCCGACAGGTCGTCGAAGAGGTCGATCGTGCGGAGCTCGTCGAGGGTGACCGGGGCGCTCATGCGTCGACCAGGTACTGGTGCACGAACGAGACGACCATCGAGCCCTCGCCGACGGCGCTCGCGACGCGCTTCATCGAGCGCGAACGAACGTCGCCGGCGACGAACACGCCGGGCACGCTCGTCTCGAGGAGGTGCGGGTCGCGGTCGAGGGCCGGCCCCCCGTCCCGGCGGGGGTGCGGGGCGGCCGGGCTGGAACCCCCCCCCGCGCGCACGGCCGCCCC
>JAVHXX010000162.1 GCA_031119595.1 Patulibacter sp.
ATGGCGGAAAACCGCCACGCGACTGTGCTTTTCCGCCCTTCCCAGGGCTCCGCGGCGGGCTTACGTTGGATCGCAACACGAATGCCGGTGCGCCAACGGGGTGCGCCGCGATCGACCTCGAATCGAGTGATCACGATGGGCTTCCTCCGCCAGATGAAAGACATGAAGGACATGGTCAATGCCGCTCCGGGCATGATCGAGCAGGCGCAGACCCTCGGGGCGCAGGCCCAGGAGATGGCCGCCGCCCAGCAGGCCGCGGCGCAGCAGCAGACCGCTGCGGCGGTCGCCGCCGCGAACCTCGGCGGTGCCCCGGGCGCTGCCGGGGCGGGTCAGCTGGCTCCGATCGCGGGCGTGAGCCTCGAGGCGTACGCGAAGGTGAGCAAGGGGCTCGCCGCGTACGGCTACGACCAGAGCAAGGCGCCGCTCGTCGCCGAGCAGCACGGCATCTCCGCCGCCGACTGGGACGCCGCCGTCGCCGGCTGGAACGCCCGCATCACCGCCGACCGCTCCGTCGGCGTCGCCTTCAACGCCGCGTACCAGGCCGCATAGTCATGGGCGTCTTCAAGTCGTACCGCGAGCTCACCAAGCAGGCGAAGGAGATCCAGAAGAACTCCCCGCCGGTGGGCAAGCGCATGGCCATGGCGAGTGAGCGCATGGCCGAGGCCCAGGAGATGATGGCCGCGCAGACCCAGGCCGCGAACCTCGCCGCCACCGGCATCCCGGCGACCGCCACGATCAACGCGGTCCGTCAGGGCAGCAGCATGATCAACTTCCAGCCCGTCCTCGAGCTCGATCTCATCGTGCTCGCCCCGGGCCGGCCGCCGGTGCCGGTCACGCTCGCCCAGGTCGTCCCGCAGGTCTACCTCGGCAAGGCGCAGCCCGGCGCACAGGTCGCGGTCAAGGTCGACCCCGCCGACGTCAACACCGTCTGGATCGACTGGGCCTCACCCGTCGCAGCCTGACGGGTATCGAGCTCGCAGATCGGCCATCGATCGAATCCACCGTGTCCGCAGCGGCACTGTCGTGGGCGCGAGCCGCACCCACGACAGCGCCTTCGTCAGGACGCCACGAACGTCTGGTCCGGCCCGTAGGTCACGGCAGCTGAGTTCGTGGCCACCGTCCTGTAGTGGTAGGTCGTGCCCGGCACGAGCGTTCCGGTCCCGATGTAATCGATCCTCGGCGGGTCGCTTGCTCCGACGGGGAAACTGTTCGTCCCCGATCCGTAGCTGGTCGTCGTGCCGTATTCGATGCGGACGGTCGTGGTGAGCCCGCTGGAATCAACCTTGCCATAGAGCACGTATGTACCGTTCGCGTTACGCAGCGGTGCCGTCGAGGTCGTCACGACCGGGGTTCCGGGAACGAACGCTTGGTCTGGGCCGTACGTCGTTGCCACTCCGTTTGTGGCAACTGTGCGGTAGTGGATCGCGGTGCCGGGCGTCGTCGTCGAGATGGTCGTCTGTCCGGTCACCTGCTGCGGCGTCCCGGCGGCGACGTTCTGCGCGATCAGCGTTGAGCCGTACGACGAGGTTGCGCCGTACTCGATGCTCGTCGTGGTGGCCAGCCCCTTCGGGTCGACGTTCCCCGCGAGGGTGTAGGTCCCGTCCGAAGTCCGCACGGGTGCGGTCGACACCGTGACGTTCGGCGCTGCCGCCGTCACGAACGTCTGGTCGGGTCCGGTGGTGGAACCGTGTTCGTTCGTGGACACGGTCCGGTAGTGGTAGGTAGTGCCCGGTGTGAGTGCAGCGCTGTTCTGCATCACGACCGTGGGACCGCCAGCCGCCGGGACCGAGCCGACCGAGATCGAGCTTCCGTATTGATCGCTGGTCCCATACTGGATCACCGACGTGGTCGTCAGGCTCTGCGGGTCCACCACTGCCCGAAGGGTGTAGACGTTGCCCGGGTTGAACGTCGGGGCCGAGGACGGCGTGACCAATGGCTTCCCGGTGGCCAGGAACGTGTTGTCCGGGCCGTTCATCGGTCCGGACGCGTTGATGGCGACAGTTCGGTAATGGTAGGTGGTGCCCGGCGTCAGCGCGCCCGTGCCGATCGCGATCGAGACAGCATTTCCGGTCGCGCTCGGAGTGCCGGCGTTGGCGCCGGGTGTCACCGGATAGCTCGGGATCGAGGTCCCATACGCCAGCGTCGGGCCAAACTCGATCGCCGTCGTCGTCGCGAGACCGTGCGGGTTGACCGTGCCGTGGAGAACATACGTGTTTCCGCCGTGCCAACTCGGAGCACCGGCCGGAGCGTCGCCGGCAGGGCCGGTTGGGGCGGTGACAATCGGGGGGCCCAGCTCTTGGTCCGGACCGTAGGTTGTCCCGGTCCCGTTGGTGGCCTTCGTCCGGTAGTGGTACGTCGTGTCGTCAGCCAGTGTGCCGGTGCTGTTCCCGATGGCCTTCGGCGCGGTGCCGGGGGACACGCTGAGCCCAATCAACTGGCTGCCGTATGACGTCGTAGCGCCATATTCGATCGCCGTCGCGGTCGACGAGCCGTTCGCCGACACGGAACCCCAGAGCGAATACTGGCCGCCGGCCGCACGCGTGGGAGCGGTCCACGTCTTCACCGTAGGCGCGCCGACAGTCGTAGCCTGTGCAAACGGAACCTCGGCGGGCGTCGCGTCGTAGGAGACACCCTTGCTGTCGGTCTTGACGGCGCGCACCTGCAGCTTGTATTCGCCGTCAGGAAGCGGCGCCGCAGGTGTGTACGACGGGCCGGAGCACGTCGTGTATGGCGCGAGGGGATCGCGGACGAGGTCCTCGAAGGTGGGCAGGCGCTTCTGGATGATCCGGCACTGGTAAGTGACACCCGACGTGCCACTAGAGAACGTGAACGTCGGCTGGCCGGAGGTGTTCACCGCGAGCCCGGTGGCCGAAGTGGTCGGTGCGCTCTCGAGATCATCGATCGCGCCCTTGAGGTTGACGAGCCCGCCGATGTGCTTGGTGGTCGCATCAGAACCGGTCTGAGCGGAGGCGGTCCGTCGGAGCGCGTTGCGCAGGGCGTCCGGAGTTGGAGCCGTACCACCTGACCACACCTTGTAGGCGGACGACACGGCTGCAGCGACGCCGGCGACGACCGCCGACGCACCGGACGCACCCGAGAAGTAGTTGTAGGCATGGTGTTCGTCGGCGTTCAGCGGATACCGCCAAGAGCCGCCTTCATTTGCAGTGCCGACGATGCAATCGGACGGGCCCTGCACGTCTACTCGACTGCCGTACGTGGAATAGGAGCGCCGTGCTCGCGGGGTCATCCCGATGGTGGCGCTGCAGAAGCCGTCGGTCAGCGGCACGCCCGCGCCGACGATGATCGCGCCGGAATCGACATCGAAGTAATGCGCGAGCGGCGAGTAGTCGAGGTTGGTTCCGTCCTCGGGATAGGGGTTGCCGTCGGCATCGCGCTGGTCGGCGCCGCTGAGGTACGCGTTGTTGCCGTTGCCGGCAGACTCGACAACGATGACGCCGCGATCCGTGGCAGCTCGGATCCGGCGCTTGATGAGCGCCGTGCCTTCGACGTCATAGCCCTCGACCGGGATGTCCGACCACGTGTGGTGCGGGGTGGTTTGGGTGCCGACGGCCTGTTCGAGCAGGATCACGTCACCGGGAGCTGCCGATGTCGGCGCGGTAAGTCCGGACGGGATGTAGCCCATCGGCATCGAGATGCCGTCTTCTTCGTCGGTCGTCGGAGCGCTCACGAACTTCGCGCCCGGGACGATGCCGATGGTCTTGCCGACGATGACGCCCGCGGCTTCCTGACCGTGTGTCTCCTGCAGGAGGTTTGGACGACCGCCCGGGATCACGCTTATGGGCTGTCCGGTCAGCTCACTGTGCGCCAGGTCCTGCAGAGGGGCGTCGGCGTCGTACACGGTGACGTTCGGAGATCCGCCAGAACTCCCAAGTACGCCGTTGTAGGTGATGCCGGCATCGCGTGCCGTCTGGATACCCATCCCACGGGCATCGCCGCTGGCAGGCGTCGCCGTTCCCCACATCGAAACGTGCAGGCTGGAGGGATCGGTGCCGTCGGGGGCGACCGGACTCGCGAGCGCCGCGACGGGCCCCGAGAGTGGCAGCGCGATCGCGATGGCGATCGCCGCTCGGCGGCCCTTGGACGGAAGGAGCGTGGGCCGGGTTGCTTGGTTCGGAGCGAACCCGCGCGCGGCGAGACGGACCGCAGGTGCGGATCGCCAAGAAGGAAGGGACACGGTTGCCTTTCGACAGTGTTCGCACGCTTGGGTGGACATGCGAATGGTGCTCCGTCAGGGGCCGAGAGCGGAACGGAGCGGACTGTAGCTGGCACATCAGCGGGACTGGTGAAGATGTTGCTTGTCGCATCCCCGACAAACTCGGCATTGCACGTTCTGTTGACACACCGCACTGGGCACAGAGCGACGCGAGTGTGACAGACGCAAGCGCAGCGCCTCGACGGAGCCTCGCAGCCTGAGCGCGCGGCGGCTCAGGCCGTCGCGGGATCCGACGGGCCGGCCGAGGCCTGCGCCGGCGCGCCCGTCGGACGGCGCCGCGGCGGCGGCGGATCCGAGAGGCGGTGCAGACCCCACACGAGGAAGGCGATCAGGGCGAGCGCGATGCCGCCGATGACGGCGTAGGCGGTTGTCGTGATCGACGCCGGCTTGCCCTTCTGCTCGCGCTGCAGCACCTTGTGGTCGGCGACGAACCCACGGGTGAAGCTCGGGAGCGCAGGCACCTCGGCGGCCGGGATGGCCGTGTCGAGCGGCAGGAACACCGGCACCACCATCAGCGACCGGCCGACCTCGAGCCGCACCATCGACTTCCAGTGCCCGGAGACCGGGAACGGCTGGTTCGTGACGTAGATGCCCTCGCCGACCTTCCGCAGGTGGTCGACGATCAGGCCCCCACCCTGCCACGAGGTCATCGTGAGCCACTGGGCGTCGTCGCCCGCCGTCGAGGGATGGAGCGTCACGCGGGCCTGCACGGCGCGGGCGCCGTAGCCGGTGTCGCCCTTGGCGATCGTCGCCGGGGTGAGCTGCACGGTGGCACTCTCGCCGGGGATCGGCGGCTTCGGCAGGCTGATGGCGACGAGGATCGCGACGCCGGCGGCGCCGATCACGGCGGCACCACGCAGCTGCCGGGTGTGCGGGACCGGCTCGGTGAGCAGCCGCGTGCCGATCCACGCACCCACGAGCGACGCGGACACGGCCGCGAGGAAGCCGTACGGGATGCCGATCGACGCGAGGGTCGAGGGCATCGGGATCGTGTAGACGAGGTGGGTCCAGCCCCATTCGGAGGCCAGCCCGATCGTGCCGATGAGCACGCCGCTGAGCAGCCCGAACGGCACGGGCCGCGTCGGCTTGACCAGCAGCGCCGCGGCCTCGACGCACAGCGCCTCGACCACGTACAGCGGGGTGGCCGGCGTCGTCTGGCCGAGGACCGGTCCGACGAGGAGCGCGAGAAGCCCGCGCACCGCGAGGAAGAACGCGACGGCGCCGATCGCCGAGTACCGCCCGGCCCACACGCGCGTCGACACCAGGCCGACGCCCGTGGCGATCATGATCAGCTCCGGCTGGAACACGAACCGGAACTGCTGGATCCCGAAGTCGAACTCTGCCTGGAAGGTGGAGAGCCCGAGGAGCAGGCCGCCGCTGAGTGCGACGCGGCGGGCGACCTTGATCCAGCCGTGTTCCTCGCGGTCGACCGAGGCGCGCATGTTCGCGCGCAGCCCCTCGGCCACGAGCACGGCGATGCCGATGAGCGTCATCGAGGCGCCGCCGATGAGCATGAGGTGGGTCGGACCCCAGAGGGTGACGTCCTGGCCGAAGATGCGGTGCCAGACGTCGTCGAGCGGGAACCCGATCAGGGCGAAGGCGCCGCAGGCCGTGATGAGGACGGCGCCGAGCGGCGCGCGCCACCGCGGCGTGAAGTGCAGGCCGGTGGGGCCGGGGACGTCGCGGCCACGGCTCGGCAGCATGATCCCGACGTAACCGGCGCTGAAGATCCCGAACAGCCCGAAGAGGATGAAGTAGTGGGCCGGGTTTGCGAGCGGGCCCGGGTCGCGGCCGACGTCGACGTGCAGGGAGATGTCCCAGTACATCCCGAACACCGCGACCAGCAGCGACACCGTGGCGAGGAACGTCGGGAGGGCGGCCCAGCCCGGGAGTCCCGAGCGTGCCTCGGACAGGGCGGCCGCGCGCTCGAGCCACTTCACCTTGCCGGACCGGTGGCCCAGGCCGAGCCAGAGCAGCAGGAGCGTGAGGATCGTCGCGGCGCCCGTCGCGATGATGATCTGGCTGGCGGGCGACCCGGCAGCGCCGTTGGTGTCGGCGGCGAGGATCATCGCCGGCCCACCGAGGTCGAGCGGGCCGACGAGGGCCGGCCGGTCGGGTCAGAAACGTGGGACGAAACCATGACGGCAACAAACGTTACATCAGACGATGTCATCGTCAACGCGTGGTCGAGCGGTCGGCCGTGGGCCGACCGCCGCCGGGTCCGTCCCGATCGACCTATTTGATGAGGATCGTGGTCCCCACGGGCACGCGCGGGTAGAGGTCGATGACGTCCTTGACGTGCATCCGCAGGCAGCCGTGGCTGGCGTTGGAGCCGATCGAGTTGTCGTCGGAGGTGCCGTGGATGCCGACGCCGTCGGCGATGCCGAGCCAGCGGGCCTTCAGCGGGTTGTTCGCGGCGCCGCCGGGCACCGTGGTGCCGGCGAGGGAACCGGCCCACGCGCTGTTGGGCACGTGCCAGGCCGGGTTCACGGCCTTGTTCGTGATCTTGTAGAGGCCGGCCGGGGTGTCGTGGCCGGCCATGCCGACGGCGATCGAGTAGGTCTTGGAGAGCTTCAGGCCCTTGAAGAGGCGGAGCTTGTGGGTGCCACGATCGGCCGTGAGGATCGTGGAGTAGGTCTTCTTCAGCGTGCCCTTCGTGACCGCCGCGCTCACCGCCGCGCGCTTGGGCTGGAAGTAGCGGGGCAGGGTTGGATCCTGGAGCGCCTTCGTGATCTGCGCGGTGAGCGGGTTGACCTCGATCCGGCGACCGACCACGTGCGGTGCGACCCGGATCTTCGCGACGGTGATCGAGATGCGCGCGTCCTTCGGGGCGCGGTACTCGGTCGTCGCGAGCTTCTTCACGAACGCGCGCACGTTGTCGGTGTCGAACTTCACGACCGGAGCGACCGCCCCGGCCTTCTTCGCGGCGAGCGCCGCGGCGGCGGTCGCGGCGTAGTCGACCGAGTAGCCCGACTGGCCGGCGCTGAGCTTGTACTTGTGCGTGGCGACCTGCACCGAGATCGGGCGGGTGAGCGTGGTCGCGGCGGCCTGGAGCTTGGCGGCCGCATCGACGGCCGAGAGGCCGGAGAGGTCGATGCCGGCCACGGAGACACCGGCCGGGACGGCCGCGACCGGGGTGGTCGCGACGGGCGTCGTCGAGGTCGGGGTGGTGGCGGGCGTCTGCGCGCCGGCGGTGGTCGCGCCGAACAGGGCGACGGAGAGGACGGCGGGCATCGCGAGGGCGCGAGCGGCTGTGAGAGCGCGCGGAAGCATCCGTGCAAGGTATCGATGCCGAGCTACCCGGACCGCAGTCCGGGCTGCAACCCGGCGCTTCTCACACACGTTGCGGCGCATGCGCGTCCGCCTGCGCCCGCGCACGTGAGGGAGCCGTGCTGCGCGAGGTCGGATCGATCGGCCGCCTCCGGGCCGGGGGTGCGACCGGGGGACGCCGCGCCCCGGATGGGCCGTCGACCCCGCAACCCGGCGGGGTGGCCTCCGGAGTGAGCTATTCTGGATCGGACCAGTCCTCTTTGAGGTGCCCCGCATGCCCCCAGTCCAGACCGCGTCGACCGACCTCTCGCCCGAGATCACCTCCACGGAGCTGCGCGGCGCGATGGGGCGCTTCGCCACGGGCGTCACGGTGATCACGGCGCGCGATGCGGCCGGCAAGCCGGTCGGCACCACCGTCTCCGCGGTGAGTTCGCTGTCGCTCGATCCGCCACTCGTGCTCGTGTGCCTCGACCGCAAGAGCCAGACGCTCGCGGCAGTCCGCGACCACGGCGCTTTTGCCGTGAACGTGCTCGGCGCCCAGCACCAGGACGTGTCGAACGCCTTCGCGCGCTCGGCCAACCACGCCGCCTGGGAGGGCCTCGACCACGTCGACGCCGTCACCGGCAGCCCGCTGCTGGGCGATGCCCACGTCGCCCTCGACTGCCGCATCGAGTCGATCGCCGAGGGTGGTGACCACGAGATCCTGATCGGCCGCGTCGTCGACCTGCGCCACGGCGCCGACGATGCGGAGCCGCTCCTCTACTACGGCGGCAAGTACCACGCGCTCGCCGGCCCGGACGCCGAGCAGGTCGCCGAGCGCGAGGAGCAGGCGCGGGCCGAAGCCGAGGCCGTCGACGCCGACCTGCCCACGCGCGACGGTCGCTTCCGGATCGTCGCCCACGAGCGTACCGACGGCGACCTCACCGCGGCACTGGTCCACGGCGACCCTGCCACGCACGCCGCGCCGGTGGTCCACGCGCACGAGGCGTGCCTCTTCGGCGATGTGCTCGGTGGCCTCGCCTGCGACTGCGGCGCCCAGCTCGCCGAGGCCCAGCAGGCGATCCTCGACGCCGGCGCGGGCGTGCTCCTCTACACGAAGCGCACCGGCAGCGACGCGTTCCTGTGCGCCGCGGGACGCGGCCCGGACATTGCCGTCGGCGCCGGGCTGCTCGCGCGGATCGGCGTCCGCCGGGCGGCGTTCGTCGACCAGTCGAGCCAGTCCGCGAGGGCGTTGCGGGCCGCCGCGCGGCTCGAGGTCGTCGCCGCGCCCCAGGCCGCCGCGTCGCCCGAGGACGCTGCCCCGGAGCGCCGC
>JAVHXX010000163.1 GCA_031119595.1 Patulibacter sp.
ACCTGGACGCCGAGAGCGGGTGTCCGGTGGCAGGCGGCCAGCGGGGGTCGAGGCGCTTCGGGGCGACTCGGAGGAGGGGTCGAGGGGCGGCGGGTCGGCGGGGGCGGCGGGGCGGCGGGGCGGCGGCTCGCCGGCCGAGACTGGTGAGGGACGGGGCCCGGTGGCGTTCCGCTCGGGAGTCGGTGGTGGTGCGGGGCGGGGTCCGTCCGCGCCGAAGGCGGCGGAGACTGGCGAGGGACGGGCCGGGCGGCGTTCCGCTCGGGCGTGCGTGGTGTCGCGGGGCGGGGTTCGTCCGCGCCGAAGGCGGCGGAGACTGGCGAGGGACGGGCCGGGTGGCGTTCCGTTCGAGCGTCGGTGGGGTCGCGGGGCGGGGTCGTCCGCGCCGACGGCGGCGGAGACTGCGCGGAACGGGGCCGGGTGGTGTTCAGTTCGAACGTAGGTGGTTCTGCGGGGCGGGATACGCCCGCGCCGAAGGCGGCGGAGACTGGCGAGGGACGGGGCCGGGTGGTGTTCAGTTCGAACGTAGGTGGTGCTGCGGGGCGGGATACGCCCGCGCCGAAGGCGGCGGAGACTGGTGTGGGCGAGGCCCGGGTGGCGGTCCGCTCCTGGCGCGGGGTGCGGCCCGCTTGGCACGTGGGTGGCGACCCGCGCGACGGCCTGTGGCACGTGCGGGGGACATCGGCGTTGCGGTGCTCG
Source organism: Patulibacter sp. (assembly GCA_031119595.1). Taxonomy (GTDB): domain Bacteria; phylum Actinomycetota; class Thermoleophilia; order Solirubrobacterales; family Solirubrobacteraceae; genus JAGIBJ01. Next base: position 697 of record JAVHXX010000163.1, read on the forward strand.
ATGCGCCGGGAAACAGTCGGAGGTGAGGGCTCGGATTTTGAGCCGCGAGCTCGCACCGTTCTTCGGTAAGACCGGTTTTGGGCCTCGTGCGTTGCCATCAGGGGACTCCGAGCGTTCGACCGGAAGTTAGACGGAGAAATCGGCAGCAATGTCCTGTCGATTTCTCCGTCCAACTCCCGGTGCATCGCAATTGGGGGACAAAGAGCGCCCACCGGCCCCGCCCCAGGCGCCCGCCACCCCGGCCCCGTCCCTCGCAACGCACGCCCAGGCGCCCGCCACCCCGCCCGAACCCTCTCCGGCCGCGCGTCTCCCTTCGGAGACACGAACCCCACCCCACGCCGCGACCAACGCCCGAACGGAACACCCCAAACGTCTCACCTCTCGACACCCACGCCCCAAGCGCCCGCCACAACGAACCGTCCCTCGCAACGCACGCCCCAAGCGCCCGCCGCAACGAACCGTCCCTCGCAACGCACGCCCCAAGCGCCCGCCACGGGGGCCCCGTCCCTCGGCGCAAGGTCGACCACCCGCGCTGATCGAGAGATCGCGCCGCAGACTCCGTTCGCGTGCGACCGGCTCAGGCCTCTGGGGCCGGGCCAGTCGCCCGCGGACGGAAGATGCAAGCAAGATCCGCTCAGCTCGCCGCAAACCTTGAGCCGCCAGGCGAACCCGCCTGGGCGGCCGGCCGCTACGCGGAGCGGTCGACGGTGCTGGGTCCCGGGCCGCCGGTGGCGGGGACGTAGGCGCGACCGACGGACTGTCGGTGGCGGGCCTGCCCCATCTCGGCCGCGATGCGATCGCGTTCGATGATGAGGGTCTGTTCGGTCTGGGCGGCGAGGGCGAGGGCGCGGCGGATGGCGTCCTCGGCTGCCGCGGGTGCGACGTCCGGGAGATCGCGGAGGGCGGCGAGGCGCTCCTCGTTGAGGCGCGCGAGTTCGTCGAAGTGGCCGGCCTGCGCGAGGGCGCACTCGGTCTCGGCGACGTCGAGGAGCCGCAGGTACGGCAGGAGACGTTCGTCGTCGACGGCGGCGGCGGGGACGGACACGGGCGGAAGGGTGGTGGGTGGCGTCAGCCGGCCTGGGCGGCGAGCGTCGCCCAGCTCTCGCGGAGCTCGCCGAGGAGATCCTTCACCTGGCGGAGCTTGTCGGGGCTCTGCTCGTAGCGGGCCTCGCCCATGAGCTTGAGGCAGAAGACGTAGATGCCCTGGAGGCGCGGGGCGATCTCGCCGCCACGCTCGATGTCGATGGTCGCGAGGAGCTCCTCGACGATGGCGACGGCGCGCTGGGTGGGCTCGTTCGCGCGGATCGGCTCGCCGTGCTCGTGGAGCGCGATGGCCTTCATGAGGAATCGGTTCGCCCCGTCGTAGAGCATGACCACGAGCTGGACGGGCGAGGCCGTGAGAACGGCGGACTCGCGGTAGGCGTTCGGTGTTGCGCTCCTGTACATCGTCTCCCTAACAATCGCCGCGAGAGGCCCCAACTTGAGCGCTGGTAAAACCAATGTCCGACTGGGAGCGGTGTCACGCCGGGCCGCTCAGGCGCCTCGGCGGGCCCTGAAATCGGTGGATCGGCCCAGGATCAGGAGTTGGAGTTGCTGAGGCTCGCGAGCTGCGAGGTCAGCGAGGCCTGCATGCTCTTCGACGACTCGAGCGCCGCTTCCATCGCGGCGAACTGCGCGCGGAGGGTCGTCTGGTAGGCGTCGATGCGGGCGTCGAAATCGGAGAGCGACTTCGTCAGCCGGGTGATCGTGACGCCCTGCTGCGTGATGCGGTCGTCGATGCCCATCCCGGACGTCGTCTGCGGCGTCAGGACGGTGTTGAACGACTGCGAGAAGCCGGCGGTGCCGGTCTTCGCGCCGAGGAGCTCGCGCACGCCCTGCGGGTTCGCGGTGAGCGCCGCCTGGAACTTCGTGGAATCGAAGACGAGCTTGCCGGCGACCGAATCGTTCGAGTAGGTCGCGGAACCGCTCGCCGCACCGGTGGTGATGCCCAGATCCGACATGGAGCTGAGGCCGCCGGTGAGGCCGGAGATCTGCTTGCCGACCGACGAACGCAGCTGGTCGAGCATCGTGTTGAGACCCGAGTCGCCGAAGAGCGTGCCCTTCTGCTGGTCCGAGGTCGTCGTGGCGTTCTTGACCGGCTGCTCGGTGATCGCCGCACGCGTGGTGGTGACGACGTCGTTGTACGCGTCGACGAACGCCTTCATCTTCGCCGTGAGCGAGGCGGCGTCCGGGCCGGGCGTGCTGACCGTGAGGCCGGTCGAGCCGACCTTCGAGAGCGTGAGGTCGACGCCGGGGATGCCGCCGGTGACCTGGTTCGTCGGGGACGACTGGGTGGCGCCGCCGTCGATGTTGTACGTGGCGTCCTTGCCGTCGCGCTGCGAGGAGAGCGACAGCGAATCACCGCTGTAGTTGAAGGTGCTGGCGGAGCCGGTCGTGGTCGAGGAGACCACGAGCTTGCCGGCCGCGTTCACGGCGACGACACTGCCGCCGGCCTGGTTGATCGCGTTGACCGCGTCGTCGATCGAGGCGCCGGCCGAGATGTTGATCGACGTGGACCCGAAGGTCATCGTCGAATCGCTCGTCGGTGCCGTGTAGTCGAAGCTCTTCTGCGCCGACGACGCGAGCGACAGCACGTTGACGGTGTACGAGCCCGCGCCGGCCGCGCCGGTGCGGGTGGCCGTCATGACGCTCGAGTCGGAGCTCGTCGCCGTCTGCGTCGGGATCCAGTTGACGACCGACTGGAGGGCCTGGTTCGCACTCTGGAGCGTGTTGAGCTTCGTCTGGATGCCCTGGAGCACCGAGACGCGCTTCTGCGCCTGCGTCTGCTGCAGCGCGATCGGCGCACGGCCCGCGGATTCCGCAGCGACGAGCTGCGTGACCATCGAGTCCGTGTCGAGGCCCGATGCGAGGCCGGTGAGTGCGATGCCGGCCATTACGCGACCTCGGGTCCGTCGTCGTGGGGAGCCGGGACGACCCGCGACGCGAGGTGCGTGCCCTCGGCGTCCTGCAGGCGCATGATCACCGGCGCGCGGGTGGTGCCCGTCGCGTCCGGGGTCCAGCCCGTGGTGAGGTGGAGGAAGAGCCGATCGGCGGCGGCCTCGATGGCCGGGTCGACGGTGGCGGAAGGAGAGGCGACGCTCAGCGAGCGCGCGTTCGACTCGGGCGCGACGTGCGTGAGCGGCGACGTCGGACGGGCATCGGTGATCCGGGCGACGTCACGGTCGCCGGAGGCGGCGTACGCGGCGAGGTCGAACACCTCGGCGAAGCGTTGGTTCCCCGGGTCGGTGGAACGACGGCCACGGTTGAGCGCACCCGCAGCGGGGTGGTCGTCGAAGCCGATGAGGCTTCCCATCGGTCGAGTGGGCTCCATGATCCGTGTTCCTCCTGGAAGTACGCCGACGCCATCCATTGGCATCGCTTGGCTGCCGGCGGTGGGCCGACACTCCGTAGATCGCCCGTCACCCCGGCCCGCTGAAGGGACCACTGGACGGACGACCCAGAAATCAGGCGCAGTGCCGTCGGCTCGGTGCGCCAGCGCACTCATGCCGAGACGGCCTCCAGGACCTGCGTCGCGAGCTTCTGGCCCGGCTCGAGCTCGAGCGCGGCACTCGCGAGGTTGCGGGCGTCCTCGTCCATGCCGCGCAGGCGCGCGCACTCGGCGAGGCCGGCGAAGGCGGCGGAGTCCGGACCGGACTCCTCGACGGCGGCGATCCATTCGTCGCCCGCCATCTCCGGAAGGCCGCGGCGGAGCAGCAGCGTCGCGAGGACCTCGTGTTCGGTGCGGCGGCCGATGCCCGTCGTGGAGAGCACGCCGACGAGGTCGGCGAAGGCGTCCGCGGCGCCGAGGCGCAGCAGGCCGTCCATCATCGGGGTGATCGAGTCGACGGCGGTGCGGTCGAGCTTCGGCGCCTCGCCGGGACCACCGGCAGCGACGGCCCAGGCACGGAGCACGGCCCGGTCGGCCTCGGGGAGCTCGGTCTTGTCGAGCTGCTCGACGAGCGGCCACACCTCGGTGCCGACGATCTCGGGCTGTTCGAGGGCGAGCTTCGCGAAGATCGCGGTGCGCACGCCGGCGTGGCCGTAGCGCGCATCGGCGGGCACCATCACGGCCTGTTCGGCGGCCTCTTCGACGCGACCCTGCACGAGGAGGGCGTCGGCGAGCCCGATGCGGGCGATGTCGAGCGACGGGCGCCGCTCGAGAGCCTCGCGGAAGGCCCGCTCGGCCTGCTCGCGGTGGCCGCGTTCCTGCAGGTTGACCGCGAGCATGAACCAGCCGGTGGGGATGAGTTCGGCCTCACCCTCGGTGAGCTCGGCGTAGACCTCGTCGGGCGACTTGCCGCGCATGAGCAGCAGCGCGATGAACGGGTCGATGAGCGCGAAGACCTGCGGGAACTCGTGGCGGGTGCGGCGCAGGCGTTCCTCGGCGGAGTCGACCTTCTGCTCCTCGAGATCGAGCTGCACGAGGCGCAGCTCGGCGAGGTAGGACCCGCAGCCGACGGTGGACGAGTACTTCGCCGGCGCGTCGCCGAGCTCGACGCACTTCTCGAAGAGGGCGCGGGCCTCCTCGGGCTTGCCGAGCTCCTGGGCCGCGAGCGCCTGCTCGAAGTAGACGTCGGTGAAGTGGTCGAAGCGATCGTGGATGACCGGCGTGACGCGGTCCATCTCCTCGAACGCCTCGGCCACGCGCAGAGCACGCACGTAGCGCGAGCACAGCGACGGCAGGAAGCCGTAGAGGCGGAAGTTGGGGTCGTCGACGACCTTGTCGAAGGCCGTGCGGAAGTGCTTGAGCGAGCGCGGTTCGTCGTTGCCGGCGTACTCCGAGCCGAGGTTGAAGTGGAGGAACGCACCGTCCTCGCCGGACGCCTGCTGCTCCTTGAGGAGGTCGAGGTTGCGGCTCTCCTTGCCCTTGTCGACGCGGACCTGGTCGAGGTAGCCGTAGTGGTCCATGCGCAGGTCGGTGTGCTCGATGCGCTCGGGCAGGTACCCGGGCAGCGCGTAGGCCAGCTGCTCGTGGACCGCGCCCTCGAACCGGTACTGCGGGCGGTTGCGGAACATCCGCAGGGCGTTGTGCTTGGCGGCGGTGCCGTCGTCGAGGGAACCGGTGTGGTTGATCTCCTCGATGAAGAAGGCCTCGCGCCACGTGTGGCCCGTGAGTTCCTTGAGGCGCAAGGCGTCGTCGCCGACGAACACCTCGTCGGCGTCGATCCAGATGAACCAGTCGCCGGTGGCGGCCTCGAGGCCGATGTTGCGGGCCTCGCCGAAGTTGCCCGTCCACTCGTGGAAGAGCACCTTCGCCCCGAACGACTTCGCGATCTCGACGGTGCGGTCGCGGGAGCCGGTGTCGACGATGATCATCTCGTCGACGCCGTCCTTGATCGCCTCGAGGCAGCGGCCGAGCCACTCCTCCTCGTCGCGGACGATCATGCAGAGGCTGAGGGTGAGATCGGTCGGCGGCACCGCGGCGGCCGCGGCGCGCTGCAGACGCGGACGCAGGCGCGTGAGGTGGTGCTTCACGTCGCCCGGGAGGCCGGGGACGCTGGTCTTCGCCTTGCGGCGCGAGCGGACCGTCTCGATCGTGAGGTCGATGCCCGGGAGCTCGGGGTTGAGGTTCGACGCGGCGACGAGCAGTTCCTCGGCCTCGCGGTAGAGACCGAGCTCGACGCAGATCACGCCGGCGTAGCCGAGGAGGCTGGGCTCGAGCGGGTTCTCCTCGAGCCAGGTGGCCAGACCTGCGAGGCCCTGCTGGAGCAGGCGCGCGAGGTTCGTGGGCGTGATGCCGGCGCGGAGCTGGAGGAGGTTCTCGATGGTGCGCAGACGCGCGAGATGGCGGCGCTGCTCGTGCGAGATCCCGGGGATCTCGGCGAGTGCGGCGGCGAACGCCTCGGCGTCGTGCGCGGCCACGGCGGCATCGGCGCGGCGCATGATGCTCGCGGCGACGACCGCGGCGCGGAGGTCGGAGGCGTCCTGCATACCGGTCTTCTCGGAGGTGCCGTTCTTGGCGGCGGCCTGCGCGGCGTCCGGCCCGATGGATTCGTGTTCTTGCAGTGCCATCTCAGCACTCTCCTCGGCAGATCTCGCTCGCTCTGTAGTCCAGCGCGGCTGAGCCAACCACTCGTCGGGGGATAAACGCTCTCAAGGGGCGGCCCGGGCGTCCGAGTCCTCTCCAATGCCCTCCGAAGCAGAGCACCGCTCGGTCAGCATCCTCATCCCGGCCGCGCGCATGGGCGCGTCCGAGGAGGACGCCCAGACGGTCTGGGGCGACGTGCGCGTCGCCCTCGCGTCGATCGCCGCCTACGCGCCCGGTGTCGACGTCGTCCTCGCCTGGAACGGCCGCGAGGAGCCGCGGGACCTCCCGCCGAATCCGCACGTGCGGCTCGTGAAACAGATCGAGGGCATCCGTACGGCGAGCGCCGCATGGAACTTCGCCGCCACCCAGACCGACGCCGACGAGCTGCTCATCCTCGGCGACGACTGCGTGCTCCTCCCGGACTCCCTCCCCCTCCTCTTCGACGACCTTGCGACCATCCACGCCTCACAGCCCGAGGGCGGCAAGGTCGGGATCGTGGGCACGCGCTCGAACTTCGTGAGCGGACCTCAGAACATCCGCGAGGCGAACGGCGGTGAACGGGCCGGGATCCGCTTCGACTCCGAGGCGCGGATCTTCGCCGTCGAGATGATCGTGCCGGTGGCGGCCTGGGTCCGCCACGACGTCTTCGACTCGGTCGGCGGTTTCCCGAACACGAACTGGTTCGGCGACGACCTCCTCTCCTTCGATCTCCAGAACGCCGGCTATACGCACTACGTGAGCCGTGCGTACGTGCACCACGTCGGTCAGCGCGCGACCGGCGAGGGCAAGAGCGACCAGCAGCTCTACGACGAGGGCATGGCCTGGCTCGCCGAGCACCGCCCGGATTTCCTCCGGGCGCGGCTCGGCACGAGCTGACGCTCGCGCAGGCGTCGCCGGGCTAGGCGCCGGCCGGCGCGCGCTCGCCGCCGACGGTGACGGCCGGCGGCAGCTCCTCGAACGCACTCAGGTCGAGGATCAGCTTCGCCTGCGTCGCGCGGTGCTGGACCTGGTCGATCGGCATCTGCTGCCCCATGACCGGAAGCAGCTGCTCGAACGTGCTCCCGCGCATGACGTTCTCCAGGAGCCATCCGACCCACTGGTCGCCGGTGATGCGCTGGAGGGTCGGCAGGAGCGAATCCCCGAACATCCGGTGCGCGAGCACTTCCGTGATCACGCCGCCGGCACGGAAGTGCTCGACGACGGCGTGCTGGGCGTGATGCACCGGCAGCAGCCGCACGGCCGGGGTGTTCACGAACCGCACCGCGTGGGCGCTGTCGATCGCGGTGACCTCCGCGGTGTTCGTGCCCGGGCCGGCCCACGCGCCGTAGATCAGGTCGATGTCCGGGAGGGGTCCGTCGTGGCTGGCGAGGAACGACGGCAGGTCCGTGTAGCCGGCGGCGTCGACGCCGCTCGCCTCGAGGGCGTCGAGCGGCGGCACCCACCGGGTCTCGTTCATGAGGCTCCAGGTGCGGCGGTCGAAGCACGAGAGCGGCCCGAACGAGATGACCTTGTCGGCGCCGATCAGCGTGCCGAAGAGGATCGCGGCGTACGCACCCATCGACTGCCCGATGACCGTGACCGAGGTCGCCTCCGCCCGCTCGACGAAGTCGCGGATCGCCGCGGCGGTCGAGGCGACGTCCTCGGAGATGCCGTCGATACCCGCGAGGTACCAGCGCATGCTCGGGTCGCGGAGGAAGAGCTTGTTCAGCTCGCGCCCGCTGATGAGCTCGAGCTTCTTGAGGCGCCCCTGGAACTCGAAGTTCGCCGGGGCCGTGTTCGGGTCGGCGTAGAACCCGAAGGTGATCACGAGGGGCTTGCCGGGGCCGCCGTACTCGGTGGTCGCGTTGCCGCTGAGGGACGGAAGGAGGTCGATCATGGTGGATCCAGCGGCAGGGACAGGGCACCCCGGGGGCGGGCGCGCTGCCGCCCTGGTGGCAGGACCTGGACGGCAGACGCGTCGTCGTCGTGACGCAGGGGACGCAGAACACAGACCCCGAGGATCTGCTCCGGCCGGCGATCGCCGCG
>JAVHXX010000164.1 GCA_031119595.1 Patulibacter sp.
GCCGCGTGCCGACATGCTGAGGGACGGAGCCGCGTGCTGGCACCGGCTCGTGTCGGCTTTGCTCGGCTGGCGGCGGCGGCGGGGTCCGTGGGCGGGGGCGGATTTCGTGTGGGATGAGAAACCCGTCAGAGGAACGGCGTTCTCAACCCGGTGCGCCCGCGTCGGAGGAACGGGATGAGGAACCCGTCACCGCGACGGCGTTCTCATCCCCGCTCGCCCACACCCACGCCCCAGGCGCCCGCCACCCCGGCCCCGAACCGCCGCAGGCGTCCGCCGCCTTCGGCGCGGACCGACCCCGCCCCGCACCGGCACGAGCGCCCGAACGGAACACCACGCCGGCCCGAACCCTGCACCAAACCCGCCGCCTTCCATTCGGACCGGCCCCGCACCGCACCGCTCGTCCCAATCCGCTCGGCCCCACGCCGCCCGGCCCGGCCCCGCGCCGCCCGGGCCCGCGTCCGCGCCTCAGCCGCCGGTCAGCAGGGTCCCCTGGTGGAACACGACTCGCCAGGTGTCGGCTTCGCGGGCCCAGAGCGTGGTGCGGCGGGTGCGACGGCCTGCCTGGTCGAGTTCGTAGGTCAGGAGATAGAGGTCCTGGGCGAGTTGCTGGCAACGGACATCGCTCGTGGACCAAGGGTCCACGTAGTTCGGGTCGGCGAAGCGTTCGAGGACGTCCTCGATCGCCGTCGACCGCGAGTACGGCGCCCCGGACGCCCCGATGCCCCAGAAGTCCTCCCGGGCCAGGCGCTCGAGATCGGCGCGGGTGTCGCCCTGCTCCGGATGGTGGAAGAGCGGCTCCTTCGCGGCCAGTTCGTCCCGGATTGCCTCCAGCCCGGGTGCCGTCACCAACGGATGCGCTGCCATGCCGCCACCCTAGGCAACGACGTCGAGCAAACCGTGGGGACATGGAACCGTTCCACGGACGCTTTGAGGTCCCCGAACCCCTTGCGTCCCGGTGCGCCGCTGCGCCGTGGGGACATGAAGCCGTCCCACGGACGCTCTCAGGTCCCCGAGCCCGCCGATCCTCGCCGCCGCGATCCGCGCCGCCGCCGCGCCCCCGGCCGCCCCACCGCTCCGCGGCGCCTCCTGGCGCAGGCCGCCTGGCCATCTGACCGTCGAAACGCTCAGTTTGGACCGTTTGTGGTCGACTACGGAAGCTGTGACCACGTTTTCTGCCGTGCCGCAGCGCCCCACGGTGGGCCGCGCTCGCACTCTCCTGCTCGGGCTGACGGCCGCTTCGCTGCTCGCCGCAGCCCCGGCCCAGGCCGCCATCAAGGTCGGCACCCCGGGCCCCGATCACCTCAAGGCCCGGAGCATCTCCGGCGACACGCTGTGGGGTGGCGGCGGCGCCGACACGCTGATCGGCGGCCCCGGCCCGGACAAGATCTTCGGCGTGCGCTCGAACAACGTCATCCGCGGCGGCGCGGGCGACGACTACATCGAGGGCGGCGCCGGCTCGGACGACATCGACACCGGCTCCGGCAACAACACCGTGTTCGGCAGCTCCGGCCAGGACGTCATCACGGCCGGCGACGGCAACAACTACGTCGACGTCGGCGGCGGCAACGACAAAGCCACGCTCGGCAACGGCAACAACGTCATCGTCACCGGCTCGGGCGGCGGCACGTTCACGGCCGGCAACGGCAACAACACCGTCTACTACGGCTCCGGCATCGCCTACATCACGCTCGGTCACGGCGTGAACACGATCTACCTCGCCGGCACCGCAGGCGTGCGGTCGCTGAAGTGCGGCGGCAACCCGAACACCGTCGTCTACGTGAACTCGGCCGCGCTGAAGCAGTTCACGATGCAGATCTTCCAGAAGCGCAAGGCCCACGGCTGCGCGACGATCACCACCTACGACGGCAACAAGGCCATCCAGGCGAAGATCGCCCCGCTCTGGGATCCCTTCCACCTGACCGGCGGCGACGGCATCGACAAGCTCTTCGGCGGCCACGGCGGCGGCACGATCGACGGCGGCGAGGGCGACAACGTCCTCTGGGCCGACTACAACGAGGAGACGGGCCTCCCGCGCTCCCAGCAGTACACGACCACCATCACCGCCGGCGACGGCAACAACCAGGTGTACGGCGGCCGCGGCACGAACGACATCACCCTCGGCAACGGCAACAACTTCGTGCGGGCCGGCGCCTACGTGAACACCATCCGCGTCGGATCGGGCGAGAACCTCATCCGCCTCCAGGGCTCGTCGAGCAAGAACGACGTCACCATCGACGGCGCCGCCGCGAACGACGGCAGCTACGTCGAGTCGCTCGCGAACGGCGACCAGCCGCAGATCAACTGCATCAACGGCGCACGCGCGGCGATCGTCTACGGCAACACGAAGCCGGTCTCGAACTGCCACCCGATGTACGCGGCACGCTCCCCGCAGGGCAAGGTCCTCCAGGTCGTGCGCACGCCCGGCGTGCCCGCCTCGGCCCCGGTCGTCGATCCGCAGCTGCAGCCCGGCGACAACGGCATCGGCGTCGCCCGCCCGGTGCCGGCCAGCTGAGCCCGGCGGCCACGAACCACTGACGGCTCCGGCCCGTCGTCCGCTCCGGCGGGCGGCGGGCCGTGGTCGTTCCGGCGCCGCCCGCGCTCAGGCGCCGGGGAAGCGCGCCTCGAGCAGCTCGGCGACCACCTGGATGCGCTCGGGCCGCAGCGGCCCGTCGCTGTTGAGGTGACGCACGACCGACGGCGTGCCGAAGAACAGGTACGACCCGAGGTGCGGGGTGCTCACGAGCGGGGCCTCCGTGTCGACGAACAGCAGCGCGCTGCGCACGGCGACATCCGGGTGGTCGTGCGCGAGGGCGCGCTCGACGTACCCGACCTGCTGCTCGAGGCTCGCGAGGAGGTCGGAGCGGTCGTGGCCGCCGATCGTGAGGCGCGGGTCCCCGAACATCGGCCGCCGCGCGGCGATCCGTCCGGCGTGACCGCGGCTGTGAACGATCCACACGCCGCAGGGCGCCACCGCGATGTGATCCATGGGCGGCGCAAGGAGCGGCGTGCGGCGATGGTGCAGCAGGGCGACGCGGTCGTCGATCTGGTCGATCAGCTGCTCCGTGGCGCGGGCCGTGGGCGTGCGCGGCAGGGCCACGGGCGGGGCCTGGGCGACGGCGCCGCGGTCGTCGGTGGGCACGGCCGTGCGGAACGGGGAAAGCAGGCGCGCGAGCCCCATGCTGACCTCCGCCGTCACCGCCGTCACCGCCGTCGGGTCGAGCCGTGGCGGGCCTGGATCCGCCGGTGGGGACGGACGACCAAGTTTCTTGACGGTTGACAACACACGACCACTTTCGCTGGTCGAAGCAGGCGCGTGGGCGACAACTGGACGGACATATGTGAACAGATCCAAACCGTAGACCCCCGAACCGCCCGGCGCGCCGGTTACAGAAAACCGGTGCACCGGAGTGCCGCAAGCGGACCGCCGTGAGCGGAGCGCCCGAAAAGGTAGGCTGGACGCCATGAGCGCAGATGCCCCCGCGACCGCGACGGTCCCCTACGTTGACATCCTGCGCGAGTTCCACCGCGTTGAAGGCCTTTCCACCGCCGAGCGCGTGAAGTGGAAGGACTCGATCATCGAGGAGCCGGAGGAGCTCGCCGCGATCTTCGACCGCAGCATGCAGCAGCTCGAAGCGGCGTTCGGCTCCGGCCAGGTCAGCACCGCGCTGAACAGCCGCGAGACGAAGAACGGCCCGAAGCCGCCGCCGAAGCCGGTCAAGTCGACGAAGCGCAAGCCCGCCCCGAAGAAGGGCCCGAAGACCGACCTCGAGAAGGCGCACGAGATCCTCTACGCCGTGTTCGAGGCCGGTGGCGTCACCGTCTCCGGTGCGCCGGCGCTCGCCGCGGACTACGCCGGCTACGCCGTGTCGCCGCTGCGCACCAAGGGTGACGGCGCCGCGTTCGAGGGCGAGGGTGCGCCCGAGGGCGATCCGGGCGACCTCTTCACCATCGACCTGCTCCTGCAGTCGCGTGACGAAGACGCCCTCCCGATCATCGGCGAGCTCAAGTACGGCGACGAGGTCGACCCGCTCCTCGCGCTGCTGGAAGCCCTCGCATACGTCGCGGTGCTCGCCGCCCCGTCGCAGTTCAAGCGCCTGCGCAAGTACTTCGTCGTCACCGACGAAGACGGCGACTCGCCCCGCTTCGACGAGCACGAGGCGCCCCGCTTCGACATCTACCTGTTCGTCGCCGGCCACCGCCGCAACGCGGCCAGCCAGCGCTCGGCCCTCTGGGACGCCGTCCCGGCGATCATCGACGCGGTCCTCGACCAGCCCGAGATCTCCAAGCACGTCCGTCGCATCGAGGGCGTGAAGATCCCGCTCGGCGGCGACGCCCAGGTCCAGCTCGCCGGCAACGCCGTCCTCGGCAAGCCGATGGTCTGGGAGCAGGACTGACCCCACCTCGTGCCGCGGACGCGGTGCGGCGGTCTCCGTCGCGCCGCGGCGTCCGTGCATGGCGCGGTCGGTGGGTAATCGGTATGTCCGGTGATGCTTTCGGCCGCCGCTCGCGCGCCGATGATGGCCGTGTGCGCCGTTTCGCCTTCGCTCTCGCCGTCACGTCGGCCGCTGCGGCGGTCGTCGCGGCGCCGGCTGCTGCCCGCGACCAGCTGAGCGGCCCGCAGGAGATCGCCTTCCTGAACGCGCAGCGCGCGTCGAACGGCATCCCCGGCGACCTCGTCGAGAACCCGGCGATGACGGACGCGTGCGCGAAGCACATGAACTACATCGCCGTGAACGGCGGTGGCCTCACGCACAGCGAGGACTCGGCGAAGCCGGGCTACACCCCCGAGGGTGCGATGGCCGGCAGCAGCAGCGTGCTCACGAGCGCCGGCTCCGCGTTCACGTCGACGGGCGTCGACCAGTTCGAGACGGCGCCGATCCACCTGATGCAGATGCTCAGCCCGTGGGTCACGAGCTCGGGCGCCTCCGGCGGCTGCCTCAACACGCTCGCGGCACAGTTCGGCTACTTCGGGGCGACGCTGCGTGCGTTCGCCGCGCCCACCACCTTCACGTACCCGGGTGACGGCTCGATCGCCGTGCCGGCCAAGGAGTCGGCGAGCGAGGGGCCGTACATCCCCGGCGCCTTCGTCGGCCTCGCGAACGCGAACAACACCTCCGGCCCCGTCACCGGTCCGCACCTCTTCTTCTACAACGCGGGCCCGGCCGTGTCGTGGCGCGGCGCCTACGCCGATGCGCGCGGGCACTTCACCGCCGTGAGCCTCACCGGGCCGTCCGGTCCGGTCGCGGTGAAGTCCGTCGACAACGACACCACCGCCCCCGGCCTCGACCCGATCGGGCCGTACCTGTCGCCGGGCGGCATCCTCATCCCGGTCTCGCCGCTCGTCCCGAACCAGCGCTACACGGCCACCGTCACCTTCCAGCCCGACCTCGACGACGTCACCAACGGCACGGGTGCCGGTCCGGCGGATGGCGTCCCGGATCTCCCGGCGGTCACGAAGACCTGGAGCTTCTCGGCGGGGGCCGTCGCGCCAACGACCGCCACCCCGGTGACGCCGACCCCGGTCGTCCCGACGGGCACGCCTCCACCGCTCCCGGTCAAGCCCGTCCTCACGAAGCTGTCGCTGAAGTCGCGGTCGGTCTCCGTGAAGTCGACGACGACCGCCTCGCTCTGGGTGACGGTCGAACAGTCCGTCCGCAAGGCCCACAGCCATAAGCGCGTGTGGACGCTGCGCCGCTCCCAGCCGCTGCCGACGACCGCGAACGTGGTCGCCCGCGTGACGCTCAAGAAGCTCGGCAGGGGCGACTACCGCGTGACCATCCTCGCCGGCACGGCGACGGGCAGCGAGCTGCTGAGCCACCGGGTCACGCTCAAGTAGCGCCCGGGCCTGTTAGACATGCAGGCGTGTCCGAGGATCCGTCGCGCAAGGTCTACACCGCCCACGAGCAGGTGATCGCCACGCTCACGCAAGCCCGTGACGCCGATCCGCGCGACTTTCCCTTCGGCGTGCTCGTGCAGGATCCGTGGGAGGACGGCGACCAGCAGTTCTTCTGGTACCGCACGCGCGCCGAGCTCGAGTACGCCCTCCTCGACGCCCACGCGTTCGTCGACCCGGACGCGTTCGTCGAGGACCAGGAGGACTGGACCGAGGCGCGGTTCGACCTCGACCACGCCCTCCAGGACATCCGCGAGCTGCGCCCGCACGACGCCGAGGGTCTCGACGACCTCGTCAACGACTTCTTCTGCATCGTCTGGATCGGCCACTTCGAGGCGATGGTCGACGGCGACGATGCCATCGCCGAGGACCTCCGCGCGGAGTTGCGCAGCGGCGACGCAGCCGAGGAGACGGCCGACGCCACCGATCCCCTCGCCGATCACGAGCTCGACGCGTTCGTGGAGCTGCTGCGGGCCTTCGGGATCGACGAGGACGACGACGAGGCGTAGTCGCCGGGCTTGATCCTCAGCGGATCCGGACGCTGACGACGGACGAGGTTCCCGGCTTCGCGGGCAGCCCCGGATCGCTGAGCACACGCGCGCGGAAGCGGTACGTGGCGGCGATCCCGAAGCGGTGGCCCCAGGAGAAGGCGCCCTTGCCCGTGGTGCGCAGCACCTTGATGTCCTGCCAGCCCGAACTCGAGTGGTACTGGAGCACCACGCGGACGCCGCCCTTCGGGATGGTGGCCGCGCGGACCTTGCCGGAGAACACGGTCGTCGACCCGCGGCGGGTCGGGCCGCGGCGCGTCAGCGAGACGGCGGCGCGCACGGAGACGGCGACGGTGCGCGGGGCGCCGACCCAGTCGAAGCCGCCGACGACGCCCGGGAACCGGAGCGTGTAGGTGGTGGCGGTCGCCGGGGTGGCGACATAGCGATAGGCGCCCTTGGCGTCCGTGGTGAGGTCGGCGGCGTGCGCGGCGCCCTGACCGGCGACCGTCTGGGACACGTCGAGGTGCACGCCCGCCATCGCCTGGCCATCCGCGGAGAGGACGCGGCCCTCGAGGATCACCGCGCGGCCGTACGTGACGGTCGCCGTGGCGTGTCCGGCGGCCTTCGTGCCCTTGCGCTTGGCGGTGATGGTCGGGGTGCCGCGGGGTTCGCCGTTCTCGGGGAGGGCGGCGGCGGGCGGCGGGCCGATCGTGAAGGGCGCACTCAGCGAGGTGCTCGTGTTGCCGGCGTAGTCGGTGGTCACGACCGTGAACTGCTGGACGCCCGTCTCGCTGCCGAGTTGCAGGGGCATCGAGACGGTGCTGGTCTGCGGGCAGACGGCGGCGGTGACGGCGATGCAGTTCGTCGGCTTGGACTGACCGACCGCCCGGCCGGCGAGGAAGACGTCGACCTGGGCGACCCCGGAGTCGGCGTCGGCGGCGGTGATCGAGAGCGGGAGCTGGCTGCCGTAGGCGACGGTGCCGGTCGGCAGGCCGCCGACGGTGGCCGGTGCCGGGGCGGTCGAGTCGTCGAGGGTGAGGACGACCTGGTCGACGAGGAAGTTGCCGGCGGCGTTCGGGAGTTCGTCGAACACGCACCGCGACACGCACGACGCCGAGACGTACACCTTCCGCACACCGCTGCCGGGGTTCACGGTGTAGGGCGCCGGGCCGATCTGGGTGGTCCGGCCGGCGGGCCAGGTGGCGAGCGCGGCGCGGTTGGTGTCGGGCTGGTTCGCGCTCCACGACATCGCGCCGGTCGAGTCGGCGTCGCCGGTCTTGCCCGCGATGGTGAGGGTGAACCGCGCGCTGCGGAGGGTCGTGTTCGGAGCGGCGGCCGGCACGGCGATCTGGAACCCGACCGTGCCGTTGACCGTCTCGGCGTCGAGGATGTCCGGGCCACCGAGACCCAGACCGAAGCCCTGGGAGCTGCTGCAGCGATCGTTGACGGAGGCACGGTAGGTCTGCAGGAACGCGTTCGGGGTGAGGTTCGGGTTGATGCCGTAGCCGTTGGGGCAGGAGGTGACGGTGTAGGTGCCGGCGCTCGCGGGGCCCGCGGCCGCTGCGAGCAGGAGCGCAGCGAGCACGATCGAACGGATGGTCTGGCGGACGGTCACGCCCCAGGTGATACCGGACGCGCGACGGCGCCGCACCGGGCGGGGGAGGCCGGGTGGGACCGGATGGCGGAACGCGACGGCGGGCACGTCAACGGATCCGGAAGCGCAGCTCGGGCGACATGCCGGGTGCGTTGGCGAGGCCGGGCGAGAGGCGGACCCGCGCCCGCAGGCGGTACGGACCGGCGGTGCGGAACGTGTGCTTCCAGGCGAAGGCGCCGTCGCGATTCGTGCTGACGATCGCCGTCGTCTGCCAGCCGCTCGCCGAGTGGTACTGGATCGCGACCTCGGCCCCGCCCGTGGGGATCACGGCTGCACCGACCTGGCCCGCGAAGGCGACCTTCATGCCGCGCCTCGGTGCACCGTGGGTCTGCTTCTGCAGCGACGCGCCCGCCGGGACGGCGAGGTTCACGGTGCGCGCAGCGGTGTAGTCGGCCGCGCCCAGGTGCTCCGCGTAGGCGATCCGGTACGCGCTGGAG
This sequence comes from Patulibacter sp., assembly GCA_031119595.1. Taxonomy (GTDB): domain Bacteria; phylum Actinomycetota; class Thermoleophilia; order Solirubrobacterales; family Solirubrobacteraceae; genus JAGIBJ01. The sequence goes on from JAVHXX010000164.1 coordinate 8,473, forward strand.
GCGGTCGCGGTCGCCGCGAACGTGTAGCGGCCCTGGGCGTCGGTGACGATCGTCGCGACCTTCGACGGCCCCGCGCCCTTGAGGGCGACCGTCTGGAACACGTCGAGCGAGACGCCGGCCATCGGGGTGCGGTCGGCGGCGAGGAGACGGCCCGAGATCGCGAACGTCTTGCCCCACACCACGGTCTTCGCCTCCGGCTTGGCGTCGACCGTCGTCGCGGTGGCGCCCGCGGTGATCAGCGGCGTGCCCTTGGGGCTGCCGTTCGGACTGCCCGCTGGGGCGGACTCGCTCGGAAGGGTGAGGCC
>JAVHXX010000165.1 GCA_031119595.1 Patulibacter sp.
GGTCTACGCACGGAATGAAGGGCTCCCCGAGTTCCGGGAGATGCGCTCTGCGTCCTACTTGGCGTCGGCGGCGGCCTCTGCGGCCGCGTCCGGACCGGTGCCGTTGGTGCTCGGTTCGGGGTCCGACGCACCGGCTTCCTGGGCCTGAAGCTCCACGTAGACCTCCTTGCGATGCACCGTCGTCGAGCGTGGTGCGGTGATACCGACGCGTACCTTGCCGCCGCCGATGGCCACGATCTCGATCTCGACGTCGTCGCCGATGACGATCGCTTCGCCGGGTTTACGTGTGAGAACGAGCATTGAAGAAGGGTGCGGGAACACCCGACCGTCCGTCGATCCAAGCACGACGGGAGTGAAGGTGCAACCACCGCGAGAGTATCCGAACCAGCGGATCAGCACGCCCTGCCCCCGCATGCTCAAGTAACCTGCGCGGGGATGGCTAGACGATCACTGCGTCCCCAACTGAATCAGATCCGGACCTGGGTGCGCCAGGGCCGGACTGACGCGTGGATCGCCCATCAGCTCGAAGCCACCGTGCAGCAGATCTCCGCATTCAAGTCGGAGAACGACCTCACGGAAGGCGCCACCGATGACGCACCCGTCGTGACGACGGGTGAAGTCGACCTCCGAGCGGAGGACGACGCTCTCATCGCCAAGGAACTCGAGGAAGAGGCCGCCCGTCGCGCCGAAGCAGAAGCGAAGGCGGAGGCCGAGGCGAAAGCCAAGGCCGAAGCACGCGCCGCTGCCGGCGAGTCGGACGACGACGACAGCGAGAGCGAGGCCGGAGCCCGGCGTCGCCGCCGCGGTCGCCGTGGTGGCCGAGGCCGTCGCAGTTCCGAAACGGTGTTCGAGGCGACCTTCGACCACGGAGACGAGGGATACGGGCTCTGGCTCGACCCCGCCGTGGCCGACAGCGCCGTGTACGCCGAGCACTGGGCCGGTCATCGACCGGTCGAGGTGACCTTCGAGGCGGATCAGATCATCCTCCGCCGCATCGAGCCGGGCAAGCCGGCTTCGTCGTCCGACGACGACGCCAGCACCACCCAGGACGCATAACACCGCGTCCGCCCGACTGGGGCGGACCAGAGCGCGCACGAAGCGCCGTCGCATGCGATGGCGCTTCCGCTCGTCCTAGTTGATGATGCGGCCCATGTCGTTCTCCGAGAACCGCTTCTGACCGATCCGGCGGCCACCGCCGACATCCCTGGCGAACCGGGCGTACCGGCTGAAGGCGGCGTCGACGGCGAGGTTCGGGGCCCACGCCCAGGGGTCCTTCGGGGCGCTCGTCGTGAGCAGGTCGACCGCCCAGGCGGTGCCGCCCTCGTAGAAGGCGATGAGCTCGTCGAGCATGAAGGGGCGCCCGAGCTTGCGGCGGAGCTCCGCGAGGAGCGTGTCGACGAGGTCGTCGAGGAGCACCCGCCTCGGCGTGGGCTCACGCGCGACGCGCCGCTCGGCTTCGAGCCAGTCGGTCAGCCGCGAGTCGTCGAACACCACCCGAGGGTAGCGCCGTGGGCGCCTCCGGGCCCGTCTCAGGGCTGCTGGACGCCGCTGATCACGTAGGAGCGCTCAGAGGGGTCGATGAGGCCCTGGCGGCGCGCCTGCTGCTCCAGACCGGTCCCCTTGGAGAGATCGTGGCTCTGGGCCTTCAGACGGGCCTGTTCGGCGACGAGCGTGTGCAGCTGCTTGCGGGTCACCGCTGCGCGGTCGCGGGTGCCGAGGTAGTCCTTGAGCGGCGGGATGGCGAGCCAGAGCGACAGCACGATGCAGATCGCGAGGAAGAGCACCACGATCCGGTCGCCGCGCAGCGCGACGCGCGTCGGCGGGCTGGCGGTCGCAGGACGGTCCATGAGGGCGGCGTTCAACGACCGAGGGCCGATCCCTTTCCGGAACCGGCCCTCGAATGCTGCCTTGCGGACGGGTGTCCGAGAAAAGCCCGCTAGGAGCGGAAGACGCTCTTGCCGGGATACACGGCCTTGGCGCCGAGGGCTTCCTCGATGCGCAGGAGCTGGTTGTACTTGGCGACGCGGTCCGAACGGGACGGGGCACCGGTCTTGATCTGGCCGGCGCCGGTGGCGACGGCGAGGTCGGCGATGGTGACGTCCTCGGTCTCGCCGGAGCGGTGGCTCATGACGGCGGTGTAGCCGGCGGCGTGGGCCATGCGGATCGCCTCGAGGGTCTCGGTGAGCGTGCCGATCTGGTTCACCTTGATGAGGATCGAGTTGCCGACGCCGAGGTCGATGCCGCGCTTGAGGCGCTCCGGGTTGGTGACGAAGAGGTCGTCGCCGACGAGCTGGACGGTGCTGCCGATCTTGTCGGTGAGGGCCTTCCAGCCGTCCCAGTCCTCTTCGTTCATGCCGTCCTCGATGGAGAGGATCGGGTACTTGCCGGCCTTGTCGGCCCAGTAGTCGGCGAGCTCGGCGGCGGTCAGCGAGCGGCCCTCGTGCTCGAGCACGTAGACGCCGTTCTCGTAGATCTCGCTGGTGGCGGGGTCGAGGGCGATGCCGACCTCCACGCCGGGCTTGTAACCGGCTTTCTCGATGCCGTCCACGAGGACCTGGAGGGCCTCCTCGTTCGAGGAGAGGTCGGGGGCGAAGCCACCCTCGTCGCCGGTGGACGTCGCGAGCTTGCGGTCGTGGAGGAGCTTCTTGAGGTTGTGGAAGACCTCCGCGCCGACCCGCAGGCCCTCGGAGAAGCTCTTCGCACCGAACGGCACGATCATGAACTCCTGGAAGTCCACGGAGTTGTCGGCATGGGCGCCGCCGTTGAGGACGTTCATCATCGGCACCGGCAGCGTCACGGCGGACTCGCCGCCGAGATGCAGGTACAGCGGCTTGCCGGCGTCGGCCGCAGCGGCCTTCGCCACGGCGAGCGAGACACCGAGGATGGCGTTCGCCCCGAGGCGCGACTTCGTCGGCGTGCCGTCGAGGTCGATGAGGAGCTTGTCGAGGCCGGCCTGGTCGTTCGCGTCGAAGTTCGCGACCTCGACCGAGATCTCCTCGTTGACGTTGGCGACGGCGTTCAGGACGCCCTTGCCGAGGTAGGCGTCGCCGCCGTCACGGAGCTCGGTGGCCTCGAACTCGCCGGTGGAGGCGCCGGACGGGACGGCCGCGCGGGCCTGGGCACCGCTGCTGAGCTCGACGTCGACCTCGACGGTCGGGTTGCCGCGGCTGTCGAGGATCTGACGGGCGTGGACACGCTGGATCGCGCTCATGCTGGTCCTTGGTCTGGTGACGGGTCTGGGTTGGCGGTGGCCCGCAGGCGGGCCGTCGTCGCCCGCAGGGCGAGCTCAGGGTCGAGTCCTCGGCGCCGGGCGGCGTCCACGAGGACGTACAGATCATCCCCGAGCGCGGCGAACGCTGCGGTGTCGTCGGCGGGGAGCGGTTCACCGGGCGCCAGCCCGAGGGCCTCGAGCGGGTCGACGCCGCCGCTCGCGGCCCGCCGCTGGCTCTTGCGGGCATGCAGGAGGGCCGGGAGGAGTTCGGGGACCTCGGCGAACATCCCGGCCTTGCGGCCGGTCTCGCCGCGCTTGATGGCGTCCCAGGCGACCAGGACCTCACCGGAGGTGTCCGCGACGGCGTCGCCGTAGAGGTGCGGGTGGCGGCGTACGAGCTTCTCGTGCAGGCCGCGGGCGACGCCCTCGAGATCGGAGACGCCGCGCTCCTCGAGGAGGAGCGTCAGGAAGAAGACCTGGAAGAGGAGATCGCCCAGCTCGTCGACGAGATGGGCGTCGTCGCCGGCCATGGCGGCGTCCGCGACCTCGTAGGCCTCGTCGAGGGTGTGCGGGACGATCGAGCGCTCGTCCTGGGCGCGATCCCACGGGCACAGCTCGCGCAGCTGCCGCACGAGCGCGTCGAGGGCGGCCCGCGTGGGAGCTGTGCCGCCCTCGGGCGGGAGCGGTGGCGGACTGGCCGGCACCGCCCCCTCAGGCATCGATCAGCCGCCCGCCGTCTGCGCCTGGGCGCCGGCAGCCTGCTGCTGCTGGAGGGCCGCGGCGGCGTCGGCAGCGCTCACGGGCGTGCTCGGCGCGTACTGCGGGACACCGGCGCCGGGAGGCGTGCCGGGCTTCGGCGTCGTCGCCTGCGTGCCGCCGGCGTCGCCGCCGCAGGACACGAGCTGGTTGTAGTCGCTCGCGCACTTCGTGCGGGCGGCCCAGCTGGCGAGGAAGACGGTCCGGAAGTTGTCGATCGCGTTCTGCTGGTTCTCGGACTCGAGCGCCTGCTCGAGCTGTGCCTTGAGCTCCGAGTACACGGGCTGCTTCTCGGCGTGGACGGCCTGGACCTTCACGACGTAGTAGCCGAGCGAGGTCTTGATCGGACCGAGCAGCGCGCCCGCCTTCGCCTTGAAGACGTTCGCACCGAACTCCGGCGGCTGCTGGTCGGCGGTGGTGCCGACGACCGAGCCACCGCTGGCCTTCGTGGCCGTGTCGGTGGAGTACTTGGCGGCAATCGTCTTCCAGCTCTGACCGGCCTTGATGGCGGCGAGGGCGGCGTTCGCCGAGGCGAGGTCCTTCGCCTTGATCAGACGCAGGTCGCGCGTCTCGGGCTGCACGTACTGCGAGCGCTTCTGCTCGAAGTAGCGCTTGACCTGGGCATCCGTCGGGGTCTTCACGCCGGCCTGGAGCTGCGCGACGATCTTCTTCTCACCGGCGGTCGCGAGGACGTTGAGGTCGACGTCGGCCTGGTTGAGGCCGGACTGCTTCAGGAACGCCTGGTAGCCCGCCTGCCCCTGGAAGGTCGACGTGATGATGTTGTCGAGGGCGAGCTTGAGCTCGGCCTTGCGGAAGGTGATGTCGCGAGCGGCGAGCTCACCCTTGATCCAGTTGAGGTTCACCAGCTGCTGCATCGCGGTGTTGCGCGTGGTGTCGTACTCGGTCTGGCACTGCTTCTTGAGGGTCGCGTCGGACGTCTTCCGCTGCGAGTCCTTCGGGATGGCGGCCTTCTTCTCGGCCACGCAGGCGGTGAAGTTCGGGGGCACGACCGGCGTGAGCTTCGACAGCTCCTTCTGCTCGGTCTGCGAGAGCGCCGCGTTGAAGAACCGGCCGAACTGGGCCTTGTCGACGACGAGGTTGCCCCCCGATTCAGTCTTGATGACCGCCACATCGCCCTTCGGAACCCCGCCACAGGCGGCCAGGGAAAGGGAGACGACGGGCAGGACGAGGAGCAGGGATCGGCGAGGCGTCTTCACGGCTCGGGAATACTACTGTGGCGGCCGACGCGATGACGCTGGTCACACTGCGGGCGGCCCGGAGGGCTACGGACCGTCAGCCGAGGAGTGCTTCCTGGGCAGGTCGGGCGCGCTCGCGCGTCTCCTCGACCGCCGCCAGGACACCCTCCGCGAACGCCACCAGGCCGGCCGCGAGCTCGTCGCCCTCGGGCAGCTTCGCGACGACCGTCTGCCGACCCGAGTCGAACGTGACGCCCGGGACGTCGCCGCGGAGGCGCTTCAGGCCGGCACTGTCGAGGTCGATCGGCGTCGCCGTGATCTTCCCCGCGCGCACGCTGACGGTCTTCGCGCCCGCGCGGCCGAGCAGGATGCGGGCCTGCTGCAGGTGGAGGAGGTTCTCGAGCGGCTCGGGGAGTCCGCCGAAGCGGTCGGTGAGCTCGTTGCGCAGCGAGAAGATCTCGTCGATGCCCGTCGCGCCGGCGATCCGGCGGTGCACGTCGATCTTCGCCTGCTCGTAGCCGATGTAGCCGGCCGGTACGTAGGCGTCGAGGGTGACGTCGAGGCGCACCACGCTGACCTCCTCGTCGTCGCCGTCGCCCTCCTCCATGCCGCCCATCGCGCGGACGGCTTCGTCGATCATCTGGAGGTAGAGCTCGAAGCCGAGTGCGGCGACGTGGCCGGACTGCTCGTCGCCGAGGAGGTTGCCGGCGCCGCGCAGTTCGAGGTCGCGCATCGCGATCTTCAGGCCGGCACCGAGATCGGAGTGGTCGGCGAGGGCCGAGAGGCGCTCGGCGGCCTGCTTCGTGAGCTCGTTCGCGCTCGGGTAGAGCATGTAGGCGTAGGCCTTCGCGGCGCTGCGGCCCACGCGCCCGCGGATCTGGTGGAGCTGCGACAGGCCGAACAGGTCCGCGCGGTCGATGATGAGCGTGTTCGCGCTGGGGACGTCGATGCCGGTCTCGATGATCGACGTCGACACGAGGACGTCGGCTTCGCCGCGCACGAACGACATCATCTTCTCCTCGAGCTCGGTCTCGTCCATCTGGCCGTGGGCGACGACGACCTTCGCCTCCGGCAGCAGGCCACGGAGGCGCTCGGCGGTCTCGTCGATCGACTCGACGCGGTTGTGCAGGAAGAACGCCTGGCCCTTGCGGCCGAGCTCGCGGGCGATGGCCATGCGCACCTGCTCCTCGTCGTACTCACCGACGATCGTCTTCACGGCGCGGCGGCCCTCGGGCGGCGTCGCGATGACGGAGATGTCGCGGATGCCCGCGAGCGACATCTGCAGCGTGCGCGGGATCGGCGTCGCGGACATCGCGAGGACGTCGACGCGCAGGCGCAGCTGGCGCATGAGCTCCTTCTGCTTCACGCCGAACCGCTGCTCCTCGTCGAGGATGAGCAGCCCGAGATCCTTCGGGCGAACGTCCTTGCCGAGCAGGCGGTGGGTGCCGATGAGGATGTCGACCTTGCCAGCGGTGAAGCCCTCGATCGCCTTGTTCTGGTCGGCGGCGGACCGGAACCGCGACACGAGGTCGACGGAGAACGGGTAGTCGCGCATGCGCTCCGAGAACGTGCCGAAGTGCTGCTGGGCGAGAATCGTGGTCGGCGCGAGGACCATGACCTGCTTGCCGTCGGCGACGGCCTTGAAGGCGGCGCGCAGCGCGACCTCGGTCTTGCCGAACCCGACGTCGCCGCAGAGGAGGCGGTCCATCGGCCGCGGGGACTCCATGTCCTCCTTGACGAGCTCGATCGCCTCGAGCTGGTCGGCGGTCTCACGGTGCGGGAAACGCTCCTCGAATGCGACCTGCCAGTCGCTGTCCCGCGGGAATGGGTGGCCGGTGCGGCGCTTGCGCTCGGCGTAGAGGTTGAGGAGCTCGCCGGCCAGCTGCTGGGCCGCCTTGCGCGCGCGGGCGCGCATGGTCTCCCAGGACTTGCCGCCGAGCTTCGACAGCGGCGGGTGGGCGCCGTCGGCGCCGACGTAGCGGCTGATCTTCGCGAGCTGTTCCGTCGGGAGGAACACGCGGTCGCTGCCCTGGAACTCGAGCTCGAGGTAGTCGCGGGTGACGCCCGCGACGGTCTTCGTGTCGAAGCCCGCGAACCGGGCGACACCGTGGTCCTCGTGGACGACGATGTCGCCGAGGCGCAGGTCGGCGAACGACCGCAGCACGCCGCGACCGCGGCGCTGGTTGTCGCCCTTCGCGCGGCGGCGACGCAGCAGCCGGCGGATCGGGATGACGGCGAGCTTGATCGACGCCGCGACGAAACCGTCCGACAGGGGGCTGACGGCGAAGTCAACGACACCCTGCTCGGGCGCGTCGCCGGAGCCGAGGCCGAGCGCCTGTCCTCCCCCACCCTCGCCGATCCAGCGGTGCTTGACGCGCGCGAGGTTGAACGCGGCCCGCTCGCCCTCGCCCTTCTGGGGCCACGTGACCACGACGCGGTAGCCGGACCGGATCAGCTGCTCGAGCTGGCCCTCGGCCTCGCGGAGCGTGGCGGCCATCGCGTCGGGGGCCTGGGCCCGCAGCTCCGGGGCGTCCTCGTGGCCCGTGAGTTCGAGGCGCAGCACGGTGCGCTCGTCGAGCGCCTTCGTGAGGGCCTCGGCGCTGAGGTAGAGCTTGTCGGCGTCGTCCGCGTGGATCGTCGAGCTGACCTCGAGCTCGTGCTCGGCGATCGCGCCGCGCATCTCGATGTCCGAGAGGACGACCACGCCGGCATCGCCGATGAGGTCGAGCGGGCTGACGAACCGGTCGAGGGGGAGCAGCTCGGCGATGTCGGGGCGCTCGTTCTCGTCGGCGGCGAGCTCGGGAGCGACCCGCAGCTCGGCCTTGAGCTCGGCCGCCGGGGCGATCTCGACCTCGTTCAGCTCCGAGATCGACCGCTGGGTGAAGGTCGAGAAGCTGCGGATCGACTCGATCTCGATGTCGAAGAGATCGATGCGGACGGCATTGTCGGACGTCGCCGGGAAGAGATCCAGGAGGCCGCCGCGGATCGCGAACTGGCCACGGTCCTCGACCTGCTCGACGCGCTCGTAGCCACGGTCGATCAGGTCGACACTGACCTCGTCGAGGTCGATCAGGTCGCCCTTCTTCAGGGTCATGCTGCTGGGTCGCAGCTCCGGATCCGGGATGAGCTCGGCGAGGGCCGCGGCGCTCGCGACGATCACCGGCGGCGGCTCCGTCCACGTCGTGACCTCGGCGTTCCCCGCTTCGACGAGCGCATCGATCGCCGCAATGCGCAGGCCGATGAGATGCGGCGGCGGCGCGAGGTGCGACTTGTAGGCCACGCCGCGGCTCGGATACCAGCGGGCGCGCTGCGGCGCGAGCCACGCGCCGAGCTCGTGCGCGAGCTCGCGCGCCTGGTCCTCGCTGCTCGTGACGACGAGCAGCGGGTCGTCACGGTCCGCAGCGAGCGCGGCGATCGCATACGGCCGGAGCGTCTGACTGACCACCGCCGTGCCGCCCTCGAGCAGCGCCTTGCCCGCGGGATCGCGTGCCAGGTGGTCGAGGAGCGGGCGGAGGGTCATCCGGTGGGGGAGTCTAGGTGGATGGAGCCCGGGTGGCGGTTCGGGTCGGCCTTCGGCCTGGTTCGGGCTTCGCCCGGTGTTTTGACTTGGGTGC